>VFZS01000596.1 GCA_016871095.1 Acidobacteriota bacterium | reverse complement strand
GGGAGTGTTGGGTGACGCTCTGACCCTCCTCAAGCCCGGCGGCGTCTCGCTACAGGCGATGGTGCACAACGGCCTGCTGGCGGTGCTGGCGCCCAAGGCGGCTTCGGCGGCTTACGGCCTGCTGCATGTGCTCGTCCTGTGCGCCGTGGCACACCTGATGTACTGGCGCAAGTGGTTCGTCCGGGTGTGAGGGCCTGTCCGGGTACGATAGGAAGATGCCGCTGCCGGTTCGTCTCGAGGAGATCCGTGAGGCCGCCGCCCGGATCCGCCCTATCGCCCGCGTCACCCCGGTGATGACTTCCCGCGGCTTCGACGCCGAGGCCGGTGTGGAGGTCTGCTTCAAGTGCGAGAACCTCCAGCGGGGCGGGTCGTTCAAGATCCGGGGCGCTTCGAACTTCATCTTCTCGATCCCGGCGGCGGACCTGCCCCGGGGCGTGGTGGCGTATTCCTCGGGAAACCACGCCCAGGCGGTGGCGCTGGCGGCGAAGCACGTCGGTGTGCCGGCGACGCTGGTGATGCCCACCGACGCGCCGCGCTCCAAGATGGCAGCCACGCGGGCGCAAGGCGCCCGCATCGTCACCTATGAGCGGCTGCGTGAGAACCGCGAGGCCATCGGCGGGCGCATCGCCCAGGAGACCGGGGCCACCCTGGTGCCGCCCTACGACCACCCGCGCACCATCACCGGACAGGGCACCGCCGCGCTGGAACTGCTCGAACAGGCGCCCGGATTGGATGCCCTCAT
The DNA here is from genome assembly GCA_016871095.1 of Acidobacteriota bacterium. GTDB lineage: Bacteria > Acidobacteriota > Terriglobia > Bryobacterales > Bryobacteraceae > VFZS01. The sequence goes on along the minus strand of VFZS01000596.1, from coordinate 2,806 downwards.
CGCCCCGGTGGGCGGCGGCGGTTTGCTCTCGGGCTGCGCGATCGCGGCCCGCAGCATCGCGCCGGACATCCGCATCTTCGGCGCCGAGCCGGAGGACGGCAACGACACTTTCCTCTCGTTTCAAGCCGGCCGCCGGGTCGAGATCCCGCCGCCGGCCACCCTGGCGGACGGTCTGCGCGCCACCCGTCCGGGCGAAGTCACGTTTCCCATCCTCCAGGAACTGGCCGAGGGCATCCTGCTGGTCAGCGAGGAGGAGATCCGGGCCACGGTGAAGTTCCTGCTGCTGCGGCTGAAGATTCTGGTGGAGCCTAGCGGCGCGGTGGCGGCCGCGGCGGTGCTGCACGGCAAGCTGCCGCCGGGCGTGCGGAGAATGGGGGTGATCCTCTCCGGCGGGAACATGGACTGGGAGACGCTGGCCGCGCTCTAGCCGAAACTGACCTGCTCCGCGCCGTCCCAGTGCACATCCTCGGGCACGGAAGAGGCGGGCAGCAGGAAGGCGCAGTAGTCCACGCGGACACGGCTGCGCGCGGGGATCCAGCGGAAGCCCCGCTCTCCGAACAGGCTGCCGCGCTCGATCATCTGGCGGCGCGACTCCGGCATCGGCGAGACGCCGAACTCCATGCCCCGAGTCAGGTTCTGCCCGTTCCAGGGCGGGGAAGTGCGGCAGTGGTTCTCTTCCCAGATGCCCAGCCAGGGGAAATCAGCGCGCCTCCAGACGTAGCCGAACACCAGACCAACGGCAGGCGTGAAGGCCGCGAACCAGGCCTGCTCGCGGCCGAGGTCCATCAGGTGGGTGGTGTAGCCGCCGGAAACCGGGGTGTCGGTGAACACTCGCATATCCACGGTGCCCCCGTCCCTGTGAGGCACGTGGGGCCAGTCGAACTCGGCCCCGGTCTTCATGTAGCCCTTGCCCTGGCTGAAATCGCTCTCGTAGACCTTCGAGCGGGTGGCGCAGGCGCGGAACTGGGTGGCGCCCTTAACCAGGAATGGAGGCCCCAGCGTGGCGTGCTGGGTCCAGCCCACGGGACGATCGGTGGCCGCCAGGTTCTCGACCGTCTCGATGACGCGCAGGACGCCGGAAGCGAGCCGCAGCCGCCGCTCGAAGCGCAACTGCGCTTCGGGCAAGTGCGCGCGCGCCAGCAGCTCGCCGTCACCGCCTTCGATCTCATAGGGGACGACCGGTGCTTCCCCGTGCACCGCGAGACCCGCCGCGGCTTCCTCCTCGGAAGGCCCGCCGAAAATGTCCAGGCACAGATTGTGTCCCATGATGCCGGCCAGCAGCTTGCTCTCGGCGTTCTGCCCGTATTCGGGGTGCAGCGCCGGATCATACTGGGAAGGTTCGATGGAGGGCCAGGGCGGCGTCCACAAGGGGTTCATGCCGCTGGCCAGGTCGGTGATTTCGGCAATGTGACCGCCCTCGCCCAGGACGGTGACCCGCAGCAGGGCGTTGGCGATCGCATAGGCCCGCCGGTTTCGGTAGCGCGTCTCGTGCATGGCACTGTTGTCCTCTCCCGCAGGTTCCGTGGCCGTCGGGACCTGCGCCGCGACAGGCTGAAGCCTGTCCCACCGGTTTCCATAGGCAGTCCGCCGGCGGGACAGGACACTATAGGATAATCGAAACCGGCGCGGAATGGTTGCCCTGTGGATCGTCGCGGCGCTGCTGTCGCCCCCGTTCTGGGAGGCGCGGCCGCCCTCGGCCTGGACCGCCGAGGAGGTCCGGCAACTGCTCACCGACTCGCCCTGGGCGCAAGCGGCGAAGGCGCCCCGCGAAGAGCAGGGAGTAGTGGTCTACCTGGCCACCGCGCGGCCCGTCCGGGAGGCCGAAGAACTGCGACTTGGAGGCGTGCTGCGGCCCGGGGAGAATTCCAGCGCCGGAGAGTACCGTGAATTCCTGCGCGAGAACGCTGGCAAGGTCATCGTGCTGGCGGTGCAATTGCCCCTGGCGGCCATTCTGCGGGCGGCCCCGGACATTCCCCGGATGGAGAAGGAGAGCGTGCTGAAGATCGGGCGGCGGAAGTACCGGATGACGGGTCACTTCCCCCCGGCGCCGGGGGATCCCTACCTGCGGCTGGCATTTCCCCGCGAGGTGCGGCCTGGCGACAAGACGCTTAGCTTCGAGCTATACCTGCCGGGGCTGCCGGCGCCGTACCGCTGGGCGCAGTTCCGCCTCAGCCAGATGAAGTATCGCGGTGCGGTCGAGTACTAGACCTTCTTGGGCGCCTCGGGCGCGCGGCCCATCTTCTCGATCTCGCTGAAGTAGACCCGGCGGCCTTCGTCCATGGCCAGGTTGGACAGGATCACCATGGTGGAGTCGTGCAGGCCCACTTCGACATCGGCCAGCGGCTTCTTGCCGGTGCGCACGCAGTCGAAGAAGCTGATCATCATGGTGTGCACCGGATTGGCTTCCTCCTGCGGCACCATGATGCCCTTGGCATACAGCCAGCGGCGGGCGAACTTCATCTCGCGGTCCAGGAAGGACTCCCGGCCGGTGATCTGGTCACGGGCCAGCAGAATGGGGTAGCCCTTCTGGCCGCCTTCGGTGGTGGTGAGCGTGGCGGTGGCCAGAGCGGCCTTCTCCTTCTCGGTGGCCGGCGTGGTCTCGGTCTTTGGCCCGGGCTCGTAATACCACAGGCCAATGGCCGGCTCGTTGTCGGTGCCCACGGTGATCTCGATGGAGCCTTCGGTGCCCATGATCAGCTCGCCGAACTCGGTCCGCGTGCCGCCGAAGTAGGACAGGTGCTTGTTGGTGCTGATGGACTGGTACATCAGCTTCTGGCCCTTGGGGTACTGGTAGATGAGCTGGATG
>VFZS01000595.1 GCA_016871095.1 Acidobacteriota bacterium | reverse complement strand
TGACCCTCGCCGCTGAGGCCAACCACGGTGGGTCAGGCCGCGCCAAGGCCTCCACTGCTCGTTCAGACCTTGCCAACCCCTTTGCGTCAGGTCGCATCCACCGTTACCGAGCGATTACGGTATGAATCGCTCGCCGATGCGGTTGTGGATTGTGATGGGGCTCGTTCTGGCCGCGGGCACTGGCCTCGGGCTCCAGGCCGATATCGTTACCATCAACATGAGTGATTCCGGCTGGTACGGCCGGTCCGGCATTCACACCCCAACCAACCGCAACTATTTCGCGGGCAACATACTGAACGTGCAGGACTACCGCAATTTCTTCGTCTTCGATTTCACGAGCCCGATCGGACCGGTGGTCTCCGGGACTCTTTGGGTTACGCACCGCCAACCTGTGGGTTTGCAGGGGGCACAAAGCCCGGATCCTTCTGAGACCTATGGAATCTTCGAGGTGACCTCCCCCGTAGGCACGGTGACCGGCGGCGGAGGCGCCCCGGTGTTCACCGACCTGGGTGACGGAACGATGTACGGCTCCTGGACCGGGGATTTCAACCTCCTGGTAGACGGTTCCTTGCTTGCCATCCCTCTGAACGCGGCCGGGCTCGCTGCGATCAATGCCGCCATGGGCGGCTTGTGGGCCGTGGGCGGGACGGTCACCACGCTGCAAGCGCCTGGCACGGCGAACGAGTGGATCTTCTACGGCCTCCCGCCTGCCCCGCCTAGCGACGCGGACGTCTGGCTCCAGTTGGACAGTATTCCTGAGCCAGGAACGCTGCTGCTGCTGGGCTCGGCACTGCTCGGCGTGGGCCTCTGGAGGCGGCGCTCCAGGGCGTAGAGGCCCGGTAGTCCGGCCCGCTGCCGCTGCCGGGGGCCGCCCCGTCCCCCGCCACAGCCCGTCTCTTCGGTGTGATCCCTGGGATCGTGAGATTGGAACGCCATCGGTCTTTCCTGTTTCAAACATTTCCGCTATAATCTGTTTTGGCTCCTCTCCGGGTGGCGGGCCGGCGCGGCGCGGGGGCGCTCCTCCGCGCGGGCCTCCTCGTCCCCCTGCTGGCGGCCGGGGCCGACTACGACCTGCTGATCCGCAACGCCCGTGTCCTGGACGGCACGGGCGGTCCCTGGCGCCGGGCCGACGTGGGGCTGCGCTCCGGGCGGATCGCCGCCATCGGCCGTCTGGAGGGCGCCTCCGCGCGGCGGCGCATCGACGCGGCGGGGCGCATCCTTGCTCCCGGCTTCATCGACGTCCACACCCACATCGAGGCGGGCATCGAGCACGTGCCGGGCGCGGACAACTTCGTGCTGGACGGCGTCACCACCGTCGTCACGGGTAATTGCGGCAGCTCGGAGGTGTATCTGGCGGGCTGGTTCGGCCGCCTGGAGGCGCGGGGCCTGGGGGTTAATGTCGCCTCCCTGATCGGGCACAACTCGTTGCGGCGTCATGCGACGGGGTCGGATGAGCGCTCCACCACGCCGGGGGAGCTGGCGCGCATGCGGGAGCTGGTAATGCAGGGCATGCGCGACGGAGCGCTGGGTCTCTCCACCGGGCTGGCCTACGTCCCCGGTTCCTTCGCCACCACGGCCGAGGTGACCGCCCTGGCGCAGGCGGCCGCGGACTACGGCGGCATATACGCTACGCACATGCGGGACGAGGGGGCGCGTATCCGGGAGGCCATCGCGGAAGCCATTGCCATCGGACGCGAAGCCGGGCTGCCGGTCCAGATCTCGCACCTTAAGATCGATCACCAGCGCTACTGGGGCCAGAGCGGCGATGTGATCGGCCTGATCGAGAAGGCGCGGGAAGAGGGACTCGAGGTGGGCGTCGATCAGCATCCCTATGCGCGCGCGAGCGCCGGGCTGAGCGTGCTGACTCCCGGTTGGGCGCTGGCCGGGGGCCTGGAGAAGCTCCGGGAGCGCCTCAGCGATTCCGCGCTGGCCGCGCGCATCCGGCGGGAGATGGCCCAACGGCTGCGCGACGGCGGCCACTCCGACTACTCCCACGCCACGGTGGCCCGCTTTCCCCCGCAGCCCGCCTACGAAGGCCGGACCATCAGCGAAATCACCGAGTTGCGCACGCGCTCCGCGACGCTGGAGGCCCAGGTCCAGACCGTGCTGTTCCTGCTGGTGAACGGCGACGCGCAGACCATCTATGAATCCATGAGCGAGGAGGATGTCGAGCGGATCCTGCGCTACCCCCATACCGTGGTGGCCAGCGATGGCGGCATCCGCGAGTTCGGCGTCGGCGTGCCGCACCCGCGCGCTTATGGCGCCCGTGCCCGCGTGCTCAGCCGGTTCGTGCGGCAGCGGCCGGCGCTGTCGCTCTCGGAAGCCGTCCGGCGGATGACCTTCCTGCCCGCCCAGCGCTACCGCCTGCGCGACCGCGGCCTGGTGCGGGAGGGCATGGCCGCGGACCTGGTCCTGTTTGACCCCGAGCGGGTGCGGGAGCGCGCGTCCTATCAGCAGCCGCACCAGTATGCGGAGGGTTTCGACTGGGTGCTGGTGAACGGAGTCCCGGTGGTCGAGGAGGGGCGGCTGACGGGGCAGCGGCCGGGCCGGATCTTGAGAGGCGGCGGGACCAGGGCGGCTCTGATTCAGATCGCGGGCGTCGGCCGGTTTTTCGGGCCCGCGCGGCGGCCGTAGCCAGAGGCGACGGTTGCGCCGTATACTGGGAAGCCGATATGTGGAAACCAAGCTGCTTGCTGTGTGCCTTCCTGCTGAGCGCGTTCCTTTGCGCCATTGCCGCGGAGAAAACCGGCGCCGAGCTCACCGCGTTCGAATCCAAGGGCAAGTGGGGTTACAAGGATACCCGCGGCCGGATCGTCATCCCGGCCCGATACGAGGTGGCGCAGCCGTTCTTGCCGGAGGGGATCGCGGCCGTGGCGGACCAGTCCGGCTGGGCCTACATCGACGCCCAGGGCAGGGAGGTCATCCGGCCGTTCATCTTCGACAACGGTCCGGACTACTTCCACGAAGGTCTGGCCAGGTTTGTGGCCCAGGGCCGCTTCGGTTTCTTCGACCGGCACGGCAAGGTGGCCATCCCGGCTCGCTTCGACTTCGCGCTGCCTTTCGCCGAGGGTCTGGCGGCCTTTTGCGCCGGCTGCAAGGAAGTCAGCGAGGGCGAGCACAAGGCCATGCGGGGCGGCCGCTGGGGTTTCATGGACCGGCAGGGCGAAGTGGTGATCCCGGCGAAGTTCGAAGAGGCCCGCGGCTTCGAGAAAGGCCGCGCCCGTGTGAAGCTCGGCGGCCGGTGGGGCTTCGTCGATCCCTCCGGGGCGTTCAAACCCGCCTAGCCTGGATTTCCACGGCTCACTATTCGCCTAAGAATTGGGCAGCGTGCTCAACCCCTGTAGCTGGTGAGCCGTAGGGGCAGGTTGTTCCACCAGGGAACCGGCACTGGGTTGTCCATCAGGCCTGAGGCGAGGACGAAGGGCAAGTGAGCGCGGCGGTGGAAGCGGACTTCGACCTCCTTGGGCCCGATGGTGATGTCGGCGGGCATGTCGACGAGATTGCGGAAGATCTGGCGGGCCTGGGCGTCGGAGTAGCCGCGCATGCGC
>VFZS01000594.1 GCA_016871095.1 Acidobacteriota bacterium | reverse complement strand
CCCAAGACCCTCGCTCCGGAATTACTGGAAAGGGCGCAGAAGGCGGCAAGCCATCTGCCCGTCGCCGTTGTTCTTCCCAAGAGGGAGTTCGAGGCGTGGTTCTTGGCGGCCGCGGAGTCCCTTCGTGGCTACCGTGATCTGTCCGCGGATCTGGAGCCGCCGTCAGATCCCGAGGCAGTTCGCGGCGCCAAGGAATGGCTTCAGCGCCACCTGCCGCCTGGCCGGAGATACTCGGAGACACTGGATCAGCCGGCGCTGGCAGCGGTCTTCGACCTCGAGTTGGCGCGGCGGCGCTCATCGTCCTTCGAGAAGCTCTGTCGCGAGATCACCCGCCTGTTCGTGCAGCTCGGAAACGCCGCGCACGAGTAGCGCCCCGCTTACGTCTCCCAGACCCGCAGGGCGAAACGGCTCAGGCAGATGGGAGTGTTACTGTAGGGCGGGTCGGCGGATTCGATATCGCGGAGCATGGCCCGCTTCACGGTGCGGTCGGAGCCGCACAGCACAGTCACCGAGCCGCCCGTGCCGTGGGCCCGGGCCCCTAGCCCTACTTTCGCAATTCTGACGGCGCAGGGCGAAGCGTCAAGGCTCCCACGCCTTTGAAAACACATTTTTCGCTTGCCAACGGGTTCCGAGTGTGGCTAGATGAAAGAATGAACGTATTTGAACGGGAAGTGGGCGGCCGCCGGTATCGCATCGCTTCTCAATCCGTGTGGGATCCCCGCTTACAGCGTCCCTTCGCCCGCCAGGCGGTCTTAGGCCCGGCCGACCCGCCTCCCGTGGCTGACCTGGGACGGACCCGGACGGTCGGAACCCGACGGGTCGGTGACGTGGGAGCTCTGACGTGGGTCGCCGAGCAACTGGACGTGATCAAGCTGATCGATCAAGCCTGCGGGGTGGCGGCCCCGGCCGTCGGCCCGACGGTCGGCGAGATGGTGCTCGCGGTCGCCGCCCAGCGCGCCTGCGCCCCGGCGGCCAAATGCCACTTGGGGACGTTCCTGGAATCGTGTGTGCCGCGGGTGTCTTGCCTGCCGGCCTCGGCCTTCACGGGGCAGGCCTTTCACCGGCTGGCCCGGCGGGTCACCGCCGAGCAATTGGAGAGCGCGCAGATTGCCATCGCCCGCGCCATCGTCCGGCGCTTTGAGTTGTCGACGGACCTGCTGGCGTTTGACACCACCAATTTCGACACTCACATCGCGACCACCACCCCGGGGGAACTGGCGCGGCGCGGCAAGGCCAAGAGCAAGCGGGGCGACCTGCGGGTGGTGGGACTGGCGGTGCTGGTCAGCGAGACGGGACACGTGCCCCTACTGCACCGCACCTACCCGGGCAACGGATCGGACCAATCCGTGTTGAGGGATTGCCTGCTGGCCCTGGGACAACTGCACGAGGCGTTGGACGAGGGGGAACAACGCCCCCGTGGCGCCACCCGCACGCTGGTGCGCGACGGCGGCTGCTGGAGTGAACAACTGGAACTCGACCTGGATGTAGAAGGCTATGCCACGCTGATCTCGCTGCCGTTGAGTCACACCGCCTCGCAGTGGGCGCTGGAGCAGGCGGCGCGGCGCGGGGCGATGAAGCCTCTGGGAGGGAAACTGGAGGACGTGCGAGCGGCGCGCTTTCGGACCCAGGTGGGCGGGTTGGACCGCACCCTGGTGGTGGTGGAAAGCCAGGAACTGTTGCGCGGACAGAAGCGGGGCATTGCGGTGGCGCTGCGCAAGGCCCAGGAAGAACTTCGCAAACTGCAGCGAGTGGCGGCCCGCGGCCGGATCGCCCGCGAGAGGCTGGAGGAACGGGTCACCCAGGCGCTGCGCGGCGAGCATCTGTCCGATTTCGTGGTTACCGAGGTGAAGCGGAGCGAAAAGGGACTCTCCCTGGACTGGCATGTCGATGCGGTCCGTCGGCGCCAACTGGAGCGCACTCGTTGGGGGCGGCGCGTGTTGTGTACCGACCGGCATATTTGGAGCACGGGCCGGATCGTGTACGCTTTCCGGGGCCAGTGGAACGTGGAGGAAGTGTTCCGGCGGGCCAAGAAGGGGGGGCTGGTGCCATGGGGTCCTTCCTACCAATGGGCCGACAGTTCGTTGCGGCTCCACACCTTTGCCACCGTGCTCGGCCTGACGCTGGTCAGCCTGGTGCGCTTGGCGTTCGGCACGCGCCGGTCCGCAGGGAGCCTGATGAAGACCTTGGCGGCGGTGAAAGCCACCCTGGTACGGGTGCGCACGCAGGAGCGCGGCCGCCGGCCCACGGTGATGCTGGCGCCGGATCTAAGCGCGGAGCAACGCAAGGCGGTGAGGACGTTTGAGCTGGAGCGTTGGATTCCAGGACTTCTTTCATCTATGACTCCCGATGCGTCCCGCGCCAGCGCTACGCCTGCCGCATGAGTGGAACACCTCCGATTTTGCGAAAGTAGGGCTAGGCATCCGGACTACGAATCAGGTGCGGCGTGGCCGCCTCCGATACACCAGGACGACGGCAGGGAGGGCGCTGGGTAACAGCGCGGGCAGGTACGGGGCATCGATAGGGCGAAGCCAAGGAGGCGCTTGCGGACTGGGCTTGACGGAGGAGAAGAACCGGCTCAGGATCTCTGGGGTGCGCAGGCGGCGGCCCAGCCGTCAGGGAGCAGTTTGTCGGGCCGGTCTTGGGCGTGGCCCCCGCGGCGGGGCAAACCAGGTTTCGCTCATGCCTGGGTTTCCTGTCGGGTTCGCTTCAGGCCGCGCGCCAAGTGGTGTCGCGCACGCTGGACGTATCGATCGCCGAAGAGCGCCGGGTGGGGCGTGGGCGAGGAGAAGATTTGCGCCGACCTCAGGCCGTTCCTCAAGAAGCTTTGCCCGCCGCCCACTGAACGGGGTGGTGATTATGGAGATCTGACTACTGCAGCTTGCCCGGCGCATCGATGCGCCAGATCCCGGCTGTGCGTCGCAGACTTCGCACCCAGGCGTCTGGTGGCTCTTGACCGGGTATACGGCAGCGCCGTATAGTGAAATCGTGATTACGGAAATCGTAAGCCTGTCGGCATACGAATCCCAGGTATCGGCGCTCCTCAGTGAGCAAGAGCGGATGGCGATGGAGTTCTTTATCGTCAGCGCTCCGGAGGATCATCCGGTCATTGCAGGCGCCGGCGGCTTTCGGAAGGCGCGCTGGGCCCGGCGCGGGAGGGGGAAGAGCGGCGGCGTGCGGGTGATCTACTTCTTCCTGGCGGAACCGGGATGTATCTACATGGCTGCCATTTACGCCAAATCGAGAAAAGACACGCTCTCGGCAGCCGACCGGAACGTGCTCCTGAAGATCGCAGCAGAGATCAAGAAAGCAGCCAAGGGAGGGCGATAATCGTGGGCGTGGGCAAAATGAGCACCCCAAGCAAGAGGCGTACCCAGCTCGGTCTGGTGCTGGAGCAAGGCGCGAAAGAGATCCTGGCCCATGTGAAGGGCGAAGCGCAACTGCCAACACGGCGTATCGTGCTGGCAAACGAGGTCAACGTGAAGCGCATCCGGACCAAGGCGGGAATGTCGCAAGCGGAGTTTGCGCGTGCATTCTGCATCAACCCGAGGACGT
>VFZS01000593.1 GCA_016871095.1 Acidobacteriota bacterium | reverse complement strand
CGTTCTACGATCCAGATAACCTGCTGGCAGAGCCCATGATGTCCAGTGATCCATTAGCTGAATTCGACCTGACCCCCGCCCAGGTCTGCCAACTCTCCAGCAACGACCGCAGCCGTTTGCTCAACTTTCTCCTGCGCTGGGATCACGCCGAAGAAGTTCACGCCTGCCTGGATGCCCTCATCCCGGCCAATCCCACCCTCGTCTCGCTGCTCGACCTGCGAGTGCGGGCCTTCCTGGCCCAGGGCCGGCCCGACGACGCGCTGACGGTGATGCAACAGCGCCTGCAGCTCAAGAGCTCTCTCACCGCCCGCACGCTGCTGGCCCGCGTCCACCTGGCGCGAGGTGACACGGAGACCGCCCACCAGATCGCCCGCGACCTTGTGAAGGAGAACGAGGACAGCGTGATGGCCTGGGGACTGCTGGGCGAGGTCGAACTGGCGCGAGGGGACACGCAGGCCGCGCTGGACGCCTGCCGCCGCCTGAACGAGTTGAGTCCCCAGGGGCGCTCCTACCTTCTGGGGATGCTCTCCCTCTACCAGGCCCTCGACGACTGGGTGACCGCCAGCGGCTACGCCGTGCGCCTGTTGCGCACGGCCGACGAGGAAACGCCGCTCTCTGTCACCTACCTGCGCCGCCTGCGCGACTATTTCCGCGCCAGCGGCGAGGAAACCCGCGTGGCCGACCTGGAGGCCGAACTGGAGCGCCGCTACGCCGCCGAGCTGACCGACCTGCAAGCGGTCTTCTCCCCAACCCCTCGACCGCGCCACCTCCCCCCTGAAATCGGGGAGGACCGAGGGGGGGAAGAAGAGCCCCTCCCCACCTTCGATGAGGTGCTAGTCTCCGAAGAGGAGCGGGCCCGCATCACCGAGGCCGCCCGGCAGCTCTTTGGCTTCGAAACCCTCCTGCCCGGCCAGTTGGAGACCATGGCCTGCGTCCTGCGCGGCGAGGACGTGCTGACCATCCTGCCCACCGGTGGCGGCAAGTCGCTGTGCTACCAACTTCCCGCGCTTCTCGCTGAGCGTGGCACGACGCTGGTCATCTCCCCCCTCATCGCCCTGATGAAGGACCAGGTGGACTCGCTGCCTCCAAAGCTGCGGTGTCGGGCGATCAACATTGACTACAGCCTCGAAAGGGACGAACGTCGCCAGCGGATGGAACAGGTCACCGACGGGGCCTACCGGCTGGTCTACGCCGCTCCGGAGCGACTGCGACAGCCGCCCTTCCTGCACGCCCTGCGGCGCGCGGGTGTGGACCGGCTGGTGATTGACGAGGCGCATTGCGTCAGCGTGTGGGGCCACGACTTTCGGCCCGACTACCTCACCATCGGGCGGGCGCGGCAGGCGCTGGGCAACCCGCCGCTGCTGGCCATGACTGCCACGGCGCCACCCCGCGTGCGGCGGGACATCATCCAGCATCTGGGTGAGATGCGCATCATCGCCGGTGACGTGACCCGCCCCAACCTGCAACTGGAGGTGTTCCACGCCCGCAGCGCTGATGAGAAGCTACGCCATCTGCTGGCCTTCTGCCAAACTGAGCCCGGCAGCGGCATCGTCTACGCCGGCACCCGCGCCCGCTGTGAGAAGCTGGCCGCGCTGCTGGGCCAAAACGGCATCGTCGCCGACCACTACCACGCCGGCCTCGCCGACCGGGCCGGGGTGCAGGATGACTTCATGGCTGGCCGCATCCGCGTGGTGGTGGCCACCGTCGCTTTCGGCCTGGGCATTGACAAGCCGGACATCCGCTTCATCGTCCACTTCGTCCCACCCCCGTCGCTGGAGGCCTACTACCAGGAGGCCGGCCGGGCCGGACGCGATGGGTTGCCCGCCCGTTGCCTGCTGATGTACGCTGCCTCAGACCGGGCCACCCTGACCCGTCGCGCCCGCCAGGACGTGCTGCCCATCGAGTTCCTGCGAGCCGTCTACGCCGCCGTCAAACAGCGCCTGGGAGAGAGCTCGTCCGTCCGGATCGCGGCGGCGGACCTGGAGCGCGATACGTTCGCTTCGCTCAGTACAGGCCTGCAGGCCGACGACACCCGCGTGCGCGTGGCCCTGAGCCTGCTGGAGCAAGTGGGTCTGCTGCGACGTGGTCCCGACGTACCCCGCGCGGCCATCGTCTGTCTGACGACCAGCGATGTGACGGCTTCCGCGTCTGAGCTATTGGCCTTCTGCCAAGCGGCCCGCCTGCGGCCCGGCCAACCGCTGACCCTGGACCTGGTGGACGTGGCACGGAGAGCCGGGCTGTCCCCCGCTGACATCGAACGGCAGGTGTTGGACTGGGCCGATGCGGGTTGGTTGGATTATCGCCCCGCCGGGCGCGACCTGCTGCTGGAATTGCTGCCGCCACCATCGGACGCCGCCCAGCGCATCGCCACCCTGCTGGAGCGATACGAGACCATCCAGGCCCAGCGCGTAGACGAGATCACCGCCTATGCTCAGACCGCACGCTGCCGTCACGGCCACCTGAACGCCTACCTGGGCGGCCGCATCATCGAGCGGTGCAATGCCTGCGACAACTGCGTCGAGACCCAGTCGCCGTCGGACGCCAGTCTGCCCGATGAGCGGGAGCAGTTGTTGACCATTCTGCGCTGTGTCTCGGCCGCGCCGTGGAGTTGGGGGCGGCTCAGCCTGGTGCGCATCCTGCGCGGCGATAGTCGGGCTCCGTCCAGGGCTTGCGACCAGCAAGGCTTCGGCGCGCTGGCTTTTCGCTCCGACACCGCTGTTCAACGCATGGTAGAGCAACTGGAGCGCGGCGGGTTTCTGAAGGCGCGCCAACTCGACCACGGCGGCGTGGTGCTCGACCTCACGCCGGCGGGCAAAGCTGCGCTGCAAAACCCAGCCGCCTTGGACAGCCTGATCAGTCCGGCGCAGGAGCCGCCGCGCAAGTCCCCCCCAAAAGACGAGCTGGAGTTGGACGTGGATGAGGCCCTGTTCCAGGCGTTGCGCGCGTGGCGGCTGGAGCAGGCCCACAAGCAGCAGGTGCCGCCCTACGTCGTCTTTCACGACAGCCACCTGCGCGCCATCGCCGCCCACCGGCCTGTCACCCTGGAGGCTTTATCAGAGGTAAAGGGCATCGGCCCGCGCAAGCTGGAAAAGTACGGAACTGTGGTGATCAAACTGGTGCGCAAGTATCTCGATGACCGTCAGACTTGACAGATTTCCCTGGTTGCGGTATCCTCTAGGGTGACTGTGCCAAGGAGAGAAACTTGCGGAGTTCCATCCCCGTGCGACTGGGCAATTATCTGAAGATAGCTATCCTGCCTCTGGCGGTGGTCATCGTCACCGTGTTCCAGTTGCGGTTTGCTTCCCCTGGGGTCGTAGGCCCAACAACGACCCCCACGGCGACTGTAACCCCGACCCCGACGGCAACCCCGACCCCGACTCGGACGGCGACCCCGACGGTGACTCTGACCCCGACGAGCACCCCCACTCAGACCAGGTCCCAGCGCATATTGTTGCCCCAGATCGGACACTCCTCACCAGCTACGCCGACTCCCACGCCAACCGCTACCTGGACTCCGACACCAACTTTTACTCCGACCCCTACCCCAACCTCGACCCCTACCCCGACG
>VFZS01000592.1 GCA_016871095.1 Acidobacteriota bacterium | reverse complement strand
TCGCCCGTCTCGGCGGCGTTATGGGGGTCGGTCTCCGGCCGCCACGCGGCGGCGCGCTCGAGCGCCTCCCACGAGCCGAAGGTCGTGCCGTAGGTGCGATTGAACCGCCCGATACTGCCCTTGTACCTGTCACGCATGGCGGCCGTGTACGCCTTCTTGCCGGGGCTTTCCGCACCCAGGTTCCGCAGCACGCGCGGCCACGTCGGCAACCCCCGCCGCACCGCGCCGTAAATGTTGTTCGACCGCGGCGCAGCGTCCAGGTCCGTGAAGATCGGCCCGTCCGTCATGAAGTAGCCGATCAACCCGGCGTCGTCCGCCCTGGGCAAGACTTCCGCCCGCGCCACGCGGTCGCAGTGCGCTTCGAATTCGGGTGCAAACACGTCGTGGAACTCGCGCTCCGTCGGCGTCATGTAGTGGCAGATGTCCACGAAGCGCGCCGTGTGAAGGTACGGGACGAAGCCCCGCGGCAGTTCCCGGGTGGAAGAGTGCACCCCCAGATGGTTCATCCCCAGGGCTTCGAGGTCGGTCCGCAGCTTCTTCCGATAGCCCTCCAGGAACTGCTTCGGGTCGGAGGGATCCTCCACGCCGAACTCCTTGGCCCAGTGCGCCACGCATTCGGGCCGTCGCAGCAAAGGCAGCATGGCGTGGTTGAGGCCGAATCCGAGGAAGGCGTGGCCCTCGGGGGTGACCATCCACCAGCGGTCCTTCTTCTCGAGCCGGAAGAATCCCGAGGGCTCGAAGCGCACCCCGGGCCAGCCACCGTAAGGATCGCGCTTGACCGGTATGGCGGCCGTGAGGGGGGCGGCCAGCAGCGCGCGCCTCGTCACGTGGTCTGTTGACATACCAGAAAATCTGATGATAACATTTCACCGATGCGCCTCCAGGGGAGGATCGCGCTCGGGCCGGCCCTCGCCAACACCGTGGGCATCTATGGCGTGGTCGCCATCCCCGAGCGGAAGCGCCTGTACTGTTCGAATCTTCACACCCCCCTGCTCACCATCATCGACACCCAGCAGCGCGCTTTCACCGGCGTGGTGCGCCTGGAGGAGCGCGAGCTGCGCGGGCTGATGGAGCTGGCGCTGCACCCGCGCACGGGCCGCATATACGTTTCCAGTCAGCTCAACCACTGCCTCTATGTAGTGGATCCCGGCGCGGACCGGGTGGAGTCTGTGATCCCCACGCTGCGGGAACCGCACTACGTGGACTTCGATCCGCGCACGGGCCGTATCTTCGTGGCCTGCGGCGCGGAGAACGCGGTGCTGGTGCTGGACGCGCAGCACCGCAAGCTCGGCGTCGTCCCGGTGGGAGCGGCGCCGTGGGGCCTCGCCGCCGATCCGCTGCGCCGCAGGCTGTACGTGGTCTGCCAGGGGGAGGCGACGCTGTGGCGGCTCCACCTGGATTCGCTGGAGTCTTTGGGGCCGCCGGCCAGGCTCGGCAAGCCGCCCCGGTTCGTGGCGGTCGATCCCGCCACCGGCAACCTATTCGTAGCGCATCTCCGCGAGCGGCGCCTGTTCGTCTTCGCGCCCGGCTCGTCCGAGCCGCTGGTCCGGCTCGAAACCGAGTTCGACTCGATGGGCGTCACGCTCGACTTCCGGTTCCGCCGCGTCTACGTCGTCAACCGGACGGGCCGTCTCGAGGAGGAGATCGGACAGCCGGCGACGGTCACCGTCATCGACCTCGAGCGCATGCAGACCCTGCGGCACGTGCCGGTCGGCAAGGTCTCCCACTACCTCGCCCTCGACGACCGCTACGCCTACGTGACCAACGAGGACTCCCTGGATGTCTCCGTGCTGGACCGCGAGCGCATGGAGGAGGTCCATCGCATCGAGCACCTGGGCCAGACGGTGGACGACATGGCGATCCACCGCGGCAATGGACGCATCTACATGCCCAGCCACCTGACCGACGATGTGATCGTGGCCGACCCGGCCGCGGGCAAAGTAGTGGCGCGCCCGCGGGTGGGAAGCTGGCCCACCGGAGCGGCCGTGGACAGCCGCCGCGGCCTGGTGTACGTGACGAACATGGACAACGGGACGCTGACGGTGTTAAGCGACGCCACCCACGCCCGCGTGGCGGAGATCGACCTGGGCGTGGGCACGAACAAGATCCACCGCCTGTGGTCCCGCGTGGCGGTGGACGAGCCGCGCCGGAAAATCTACGTGACCTTGACGCGTTTCAACGGCCTGGCGGTGATCGACGGGGCGACGGGCCGGGTCGAGCACCGTGTGCGCTTCGGCGAGGGGAACCCGGACGTGCAGGCGGCCTACGTGCGCGCCTTCGAGTTCGGCTTGTCGATCGACCCGCGGACCGGGCTGGTGTGGGCGTTGAACGGGCATCGCGCGCGGCTGACGGCGGTGGATCCGGCCGCGGGGAAGGTGGTCGCGAACCTCGATCTGAGCGTGCTGGAGCTGCCCCTGGAACGCCGGTTCAGCCCGTTTTCGATGGTGGCCGCGCATGCCGCGCTCAAGCGCGTGTACGCTTACCACTGGATCGTCTCGACGGAGACCATGCGCGTGGCGGGGATGCTGCCGCGCGAGATCGGGACCGGCGTCACGGCGGTGGACGAAGCGCGCAACCGGCTCTATGTTCACGGCGTCCGCGGGCTGACGGCCATCGATGCCGTGACCTTCAAGCCGGTGGACTTCCTGCCGCTCGAAGCGGAGCCGGGCGGCGAGCCGTCGGAAGTGCGCACCTTCTATGGCGTGGACCTCGCGCGGAAGCGCGTCTATGCGGTCCGCCATATCATGCTCCGCGGCAATGAACTGGAAATCTACGAGGCTCCCTGATGATGCTTCTGGCCGTGTTTCTCGCTGCTTTGCTCGCGCCGCCCGCCCTGGCTGAGGCGCCGCGCTACATTTACGTGTTCCACAACCTCAACAGCTTCGTGGGCGAGACGGAACAGGACCTGGCCGTCGAGGCTTACAAGGGTCTGGAGGAGGTGGCCGGCCGCCACGGCATCACCGTCGAGCCGTTCTTCACCGGCCTGTCCTTTGAGATGTACCTGGCGCGGGCGCCGGAGCTGATGGAAGCGCTGAAGAAGAGCGGCCGGGACTGGCACCACCACGGCGCCAACCGCCCGCCCAATCCGCAGCCCATACAGCGCATCGCCGGCAAGGGGTGGCCGGAAGCCATCCGCATCATCGAGGAATACGAGAGCTCGGCGCTGGACATCCGCACCGGGCGGCTCGACCCGTCCCGGCCCGGCGGCTTGAAGCGCATGGTGGAGTACTTCGGCCGGCCGCCGCTCTCGACGGGCCGCTTCGTCCGCGCGCCCATCATGGCGGCCATCAAGGACCGTTACGGCGCCAGGATGGGCGTGGGCACGCACGACTGGTTCGGCATCCCTTCCTCCTGGCTCTGGTACATGGGCACTCTGAACCGCCCCGACGACGCCTTCGTGCATCCCAACTGGGATTTCATGGAGTGGGTGCGCGTGGAGTGGGCCGTCAAGCGCGGCGAGGATCCGAAAACGGTCAAGCGCAGCCGGCCCAACGAGCCCTGGGACATCTGCGTGAAGATCGAGGAGCGGCTCAAGCAGCTTGATCCGGACACGGCCGCCTTCCTGGTGTTCGGCTTCC
>VFZS01000591.1 GCA_016871095.1 Acidobacteriota bacterium | reverse complement strand
GAGCTGATAGACCTCATCGGGACCATCGCTCTGGGCGACCCCGAAAACCGGTCGAAGGATACCCTGCGCTGCTGGATGAGCTTAAGCGCCGCATCCGCGCCGTGCAGCTCAAAGACGTGCGGAATCTCCAACAGCCTGTTGGAGAATTGGACGGCCAGAATCTGCCGCAGCCTGTGGCAGAAATCCCGTGGGGCCACAACATCCAGCTCATCACGAAGCTGAAAGCCCCCGCGCTGCGTCTGTACCACTATCCGTGAGTTTCTTTGCGGCCTGCGACGATTCTGTGGGGCGGGCGCCCCCGCCCGCGCACCGGCCCCCAGGCCGGTGCCTGGCCGACCTGGGGGTCGGCCTGCGGCTCTGGGGAGCCGCCCCACCGGTTTGGCTGCGGCTATGCCGCGCTGTGGTACGCCCGCCAGGCCCTTGAACACGGCTGGTCGCGCGCTGTGCTGGTCCACCAGATCGAGTCGGATCTCTTCAAACGGAAGGGCAGGGCCGTCACAAACTTCCAGGCCACGCTCCCGCCGCCCCAGTCCGACCTCGCGCAGCAGGTGCTGAAGGACCCCTACAACTTCGACTTCCTCACGCTCGATGCCGATGCCCGCGAGCGTGAGCTCGAGCAGGGCCTGCTCGCCCACCTTCGCAAGTTCCTGCTGGAACTCGGGGCCGGCTTCGCCTTCGTGGGCCAGCAGCATCACCTCGAAGTGGGTGCCGAGGACTTCTACCTCGACCTGCTCTTCTACCACTTGCGCCTGCGCTGCTTCGTCGTCATCGACCTCAAGATGGAGCCTTTCAAGCCGGAGTTTGCCGGCAAGATGAACTTCTACCTCTCGGCCGTGGACGACCTCCTTCGCCACCAGGACGACCAGCCGAGCATCGGCCTGATCCTCTGCAAGGACAAGAACCGGCTCATCGTCGAGTACGCGCTCCGGGACACTCACAAGCCCATCGGCGTCTCGGCATATCGGATCACCCAACGTTTGCCCCGGCGGCTGAAGGGCAGCCTCCCCACCGTCGAGCAGCTCGAAGCGGAGCTCGGCAAGCCGAGCCCCAGGGAAGTCACATGAGGGAGTCATGGACGGTCGATACCGCGTTGAGGACCTGATCCGGCTGACCCCTTCAAGATCGTCATCGTGCGCGACATGTGGCTCACCGGCTTCGATGCTCCCTCCCTGCACACCATGTACATCGATAAGCCCATGCGCGGCCACACGCTCATGCAGGCCATCGCGCGCGTGAACCGAGTTTTCGGCGACAAGCCGGGCGGCCTCGCGGTGGACTACTTGGGCTTGGCGGACCAACTGAGGTCCGCCCTGGCGGCCTACACCGAGAGCGGCGGCCAGGGCGCCACGGCCATCCCCAAGGAGGAAGCGGTCGCGGTCATGCTCGAGAAGTTCGAGGTCTGTTGCGGCCTGTTCCACGGGTTCGACTGGTCCCACTGGCGCCGCTCACCCCAGGCGGGCCTGGCCCTGCTCCCCTCCGCCCAGGACCACATCCTGGCCCAGCAGGACGGCAAGGCCCGGCTGCTCCGGGCAGTCACCGACCTCTCCCAGGCCTTCGCACTCGCCGTACCCGACCCTGCCGCCATCCGCATCCGCGACGATGTGGCGTTCTTCCAGGCGGTGCGCGCCGCGCTCGCCAAGTCCGCCACCGTCGCCATCCCCGACGAGCACCTTGACCATGCCATCCGCCAGATCATCTCCCGCGCCATCGCTGCTGACGCAGTAGTTGACCTCTTCTCCGCCGCCGGCCTGAAGAAGCCCGACATCAGCATCCTCTCGGATGAGTTCCTCGCCGAAGTGCGCGGCATGCCGCACCGCAACTTGGCCGTCGAATTGCTCCACAAACTCCTGAGTGACGAGCTGAAGACCCGCGCCAGAACCAACCTGGTGCAGTCCCGTAAGTTCTCGGAAATGCTGGAGAATGCCATCCGCAAGTGCCGGAACCGGGCCATCGAAACCGCGCAGGTCATCGAGGAGTTAATTGCCCTCGCCAGGCAACTGCGCGACGAAGCCCGCCGCGGCCAGGAGCTCGGCCTTACCGCCGACGAGATTGCCCTCTACGACGCGCTCGAGACCAACGACAGCGCCGTGGCGGTCCTGGGGGATGAAACGCTCCGCACGATCGCTCGCGAGCTGGTGCAAGCCGTGCGCAACAACGTCACCATTGACTGGACCATCAAGGAATCCGTCCGCGCCAGAATCCGGGTGCTGGTGAAGCGCATCCTGCGCAAGTACGGCTACCCGCCCGACAAGCAGCAGAGGGCCACCGAAACCGTGCTCGAACAGGCCGAAGTACTGTGCGTCAACTGGCCGGGATGACGAGACATGGGCCAAGGCAGCTTGTCCCCGCTTGCCTGCCGCCGCGAATCACCACCCTGACCTGTCCTTTTCTCCCGTCTTTCCATAGTGTTGCGGCCCGCTCTACCTGCGAGCCACGCCATCCATGCCTACCATAGGGCAGTGACGCCATGCCCTCTCAAGGCGATCTCGGGGTCGAGATCACACTCCCGCCAACCTCTATCCCCTGTATTATCAATGCGGGGGGAAAAAATTACGAAACGGACCCAACTTCGTCCCCCCGAGCCGCCCTACCACCCATGTTCCGGGTCCGGCAGGAAGGTGATGCAGCCGTCCACCGCCACCAGCCAGCCGCCCGGCACCGCGGCCCGCCGCACTTCTCCGTGGTCCGAAGCCACCGCCTCCCAGCGCAGCTTCACCTCCGCGACCTCCGGAAGAACGGGGGACAGGCTACCCTGGCCCTCGCGGCCAGGGCTGCCTGTCCCCGTTCTTCCCGCTGCAACCGGACTCTCCGCCGCCTCCTCCGCCGCCGGCTTCTGCCCGCCCACGGTTTGCATCACCTCCTGCATGAGCTTGTAGGGGCACTGATAGTACTCCCCGAGGTAGCTGAAGTTAGCCACGTCGCGGTCCTGCTGGATCTCGCTGACGATGGCCCCGTAAGGGATCGTCACCGGCAGGTCTGCGGTGGGGATGCGTGTGCGCGGGTTCAGCTTCCGCGCCTCGATGGTTTTGGACAGGGTGTACTTGGCCATGGTGGTTCTGCCCCAGTTATACCACTACTGCTCCCCTTCGGTGCTTCGTGACCGCCTCTGTGCCAGGTTCTCGGGTCCGGCCGCCGACCGTCTCGGTACACGCCGCGCTAGGGCAATCCCATCACCTCTGCGTGCCGCGGCTGCTCCACGCTGAAGTCAAAGCGTACGAACTGCTTCGCGCCAGGCTCCAGCGAGAGCTTCCACGTCAGTTCATTCAGCTCGGTCTGCTCGGCGGGCCTGGGCTCCGCCGATTCCAGCTTGACCCTGATGGACTCGTGACGCGACAAGGGCCACTGGTCGCGGATTTCGAGCGCAATCTTCTCCGGGCGCAGGTTCCGGACCTCCGTTTCGTAGCCAAAGCGCAAGCGGCGCTTGTCTTGCATGAACTTCTTGTCCACGTCCCGCGCCTTCAACTCGCGCTTTATACTACACTCGCTGAGTTTCTTTGCGCGCCGCGAAGATTCTGGAGCCTTTGGTGGGGCGAGCGTCCACGCTTGCGAGCCGGCATCCTTGCCGGCTTACCTGCCGCGGGCTCCGGGCGCGGCCCAA
>VFZS01000590.1 GCA_016871095.1 Acidobacteriota bacterium | reverse complement strand
GAACAAAAGAATATGGTCTAGCCTCAATACTGTTCATTTAACGATTCTGATGCAATTTGCTACTCGCAGCCACCGGGTGCGAGGCCGCTTGCGCGGCCGGAGCGGGTAGCCGCTCATCTTGCGCTTCAGTCCTCGTGGGGTGCACCGTGATCGACTCGAGACGACGCGTTCGTCCAGGAGTTCCACGAGCACAGCCTCATGAAAGGCGGTCCGGTCCCCCGGGGGGGATTGACGCGAACGTGGCGATCTTGCGACGCACCACCCGGACCGCGTGGAGGAACGAGAGGCGGTCCGGATCTTCCCCCGCCCTCAAGGCCGCCTCGTGCATGAGGCCGCGGACGGCAAAATGCGCCAGCATCAGGCCGTAGAACTCCTGCCGCACCAGCTCCGGGGTCTTGCTCCGCAGCACGAGCCGGGCACCGCGCAGGTGCGTCTTGAGTTCGTCCAAGGCCGTCTCGATCTCCCAGCGCTCGTGATACAGGGCGGCCAGCTCCGCCGCGGGGGCGGCGGTGGGGTCCAGCAGCGTCGTCAGCAGCCGGTAGAGGGGCTCCGCCCCGGGCACCCCTTCCAGCTTGTACTCGACCACCCGCACGGCGACTCCGTGGCGCCCCTGGCGCCGGGCTTTGGGCGTGGGGTAGATGCGGCTCAGGTACGAGCCATCGGGCAGCCGCTGCTCGCACGGCAACCGCAGGTTCTTCTTGACGCGCCAGAGGAGGTCGGCGCCGGTGCCGCAGGCCAGGGTCCACAACTCGAACCCGTAGAACAGCCGGTCGGCGAGACACAGCATCCCCGCCCGCAAGGAGGCCAGCGCGGCGGTCGCCAAGGGGACCTCCCCCGTCGCGACGCCAGCCACCTGTGTGCCAAAGAGCACGTGGGTGCCGTTTTCCACCAGCGCCACAAAGCGCAGTTGCGGGAAGGCGCTCTGGCCCCGGCTGGCCGCGGGGCGCCCGAAGGCCTTGGCGTTCCCCTGTTGGTCGGCCACATCCAGCGTGCTCCCATCCAGGCTGACCAGCCGCCACGTCCGGTACCAGGCCCCCTTGGTGTCCGGGACGGCGATGGGGTGCACGATCTCGTCGTGCAGCCGCTGCAGCGCCTGCCACCCCAACCGCGTGCGGGCCTGGGAGATGCCCGACTTGCCCGTCACTTTCACGCGCGCGCCTGGGCCCAGCAGCCACTGGAGGCCCTCCAACAGGCAGCGGAGCACCTCCCGGTAGGACGCGTGCATGTACAGCGCCAACGCAATCACGTAGTAGACCACCACGTGGGCCGGCAGGTCCCGCTGCCGCCGACTCGCCGTGCCGGTGGCCGCCAGCACCGCTTCGACCGTTGCCTGGGGGAAGGTCTTGGCCACGACGCCGAGGCTGATGTAGTCCGTGATCCGGCTCCCGGCAGGGAGGGTTGCCACCGTGCGTGCCATCTGTGACCTCCTGGGAAAGGGTTTCCCCAGGATACCACAAATGTTCATCTAAGTGAACAGTATTGGGCCTAGCCTCGATTTTCACGTGAGGAAGTGGTGCTAACAGCGCCGCCTCGAGATCCTCGTTTCGTCGTTGCCGGTTGCGAGTAGGAGCAACCCCGCGGTGGGCGAGAGCTGACGCCGTTCCTCGGGAGTCTCGTTATCGCATATGGTGTAGTGTTCTGATGGATGGTCATAGGATGTATTGCCCAGACGGCGCTGCTCCCCTCTAGGACAAGGGCCAGGGGCTGGGGAGGATTACGAGGAATCAGCGGTCTGCACAAGTCGCGGGGGTCGAATTTGCTTGACAGCGCGAGATGTTGGTGCCATGATGCATATCCAATGTGTCTACACCAGATGCGATAACGAGCGAAGCGCGGTTCTTCCTCGAGCCGGGGCATCCGCGCCAGCGCCAGTACGAGGCCCTGCGGGCCTACTTCGTCGAGGGGCTCCCCTCGCCGGAGGCCGCCCGGCGCTTCGGCTACGCGGCCGGCTCCTTCCGGGTGCTCTGCCACAAGTTCCGCCAGGGGGCGCTGGGCACCTTCTTCCGCGACCTCCCGCGGGGGCCCCAGGTCCAGGCGAAGAAGGATCCGGCCCGCCCCCTCATCGTGGCCCTGCGCAAGCAGAACCTCTCCATCTACGACATCCAGGATGCCCTGGGCCAGCAGGGGCACGCGCTCAGCCTCACGGCGATCCACGAGGTGCTCCGGGCAGAGGGTTTCGCCCGGCTGCCGCGCCGCCGGGACGAGGAGCGCCCCGAGCGGCCCCGGCCCGAGCGGGCGGCGGTGGCCGACGTGCGCCAGTTCCACTTGGCCCCCCGCCGCTTCGCCACGGCCCTGGGCGGGCTGTTCGTGTTCGTGCCCTGGCTGGTGCGGTTGGATCTGGAGGGGCTGGTCGCCGCCGCCGGCCTGCCCGGCAGCCGGATGATCCCGGCCGCCCAGGCCGTCCGGGCCACCCTCGCCTTGAAGCTCACCAGCACCGAGCGGAAGAGCCACGTCATGGACCTGGTCTTCGACGAGGGGCTGGCGCTGTGGACCGGGCTGAACGTCCCGCCCAAGACCACCTTCCTCAGCCAGTACTCCGGCCGCCTCGGGCCCCGGCGCCTGGCCACGCTGCTCGACGGGTGGATCCGCACCCTGCGAGGGCAGTCGGTGCTCCCCGGGCAGTCCTTCAACCTGGACTTCCATTCGATCCCCTTCTTCGGGGCCGACGAGGTCGTGGAGAAGCATTACCTCTCCCGGCGGAGCCGGAGGCAGCCGAGCGTCCTGGTCTTCTTGGCCCAGGATGCCGACACGCGGGTGCTCTGCTACTGCGACGCGGACGTGCGCAAAGGCGAGGAGGCCGACCAGGTGCTGGCCTTCGTGCGCTTCTGGACCCGGCAGACCGGGAAGCCCCCGCCCCACCTGGTCTTCGACTCCCGGCTGACCACCTACCGGAAGCTCGCGGAGCTGACCGCCCGCGGCGTGCTCTTCATCACCTTGCGCCGCCGCTCGCCGGGGCTGCTCCGGGAGGTCGCCCTCCAGCCCCGCGGGGCCTGGCGCACAGTGCGCCTGGACGTGCCCCAGCGCCTCTACCAGACGCCCCGGGTCATCGAGCAGCGGGTCCAGCTCCGCGAGTACGCCGGGCCGCTCCGCCAACTCTTCGTC
The DNA here is from genome assembly GCA_016871095.1 of Acidobacteriota bacterium. Taxonomy (GTDB): domain Bacteria; phylum Acidobacteriota; class Terriglobia; order Bryobacterales; family Bryobacteraceae; genus VFZS01. Next base: position 498 of record VFZS01000590.1, on the reverse strand, counting down.
AAAGACCTCGGCCACGAACAGCCCACCGTGCTCCTCACCAACGATTTCCGGGCGACCCCCGCGGCCCTCATCCTCCGCTACGCCCGGCGCATGCTCATCGAGAATGGCCTGGCCGATGCGGTCAGCTTCTTCCACCTGGATGCCCTCAGCTCCGCCGTGGCCCTCAACGTGAGCTTCGACGTCCTCCTGACCACCATGGCGAGTGGGTTGTATCGCCTCCTGGCGCTGAAGCTCCGGGGCTTCGAGCGCGCGCAACCCCGCCAGATCTGGCGCCGCTTCCTCAAGAGCCCGGCCCACGTGCGTGTCACGGAGCACGAGGTCGTGGTGGAATTGCCCCGGCGAGCGCACAACCCGATTCTCATCGCCTCCGGGCTGCTCGAGGAAAGCACCCAGGTCCCCTGGTGGAAGGGACGCACGCTACGGTTCGAAATCCCCTGAGAGTGTCCATCGAAGCGTTAGCTCTTTTGGTGGCGTGAAAATCGAGGCTAGGCGAATGAG
>VFZS01000589.1 GCA_016871095.1 Acidobacteriota bacterium | reverse complement strand
CCCCGGCTGCGCGCAAATCCGCAGCGGCTACTTGTACGGCAGCGACCGGCCCGGCCTGGGCCTGGACCTCAACGAGCAGCTTGCCGCCAAGCACCCGCTGGAGCCTTTCCCCCGGGGCGGCGCCTACCAGACGGACCGGGCCATGGACGGCTCGGTGGTGAAGCCCTGAACAGGCCGGATGGCTTTCGGGCGGGGTCCGCAGCAGCGTCAACCTGGCGGTCCAGGAGGGCGCCACGACCCGGCGTCTCAGCCCACCTCTTCGTTGGCGCGGCGCAGCATGGCGCGCATGGAGGCGATGCAGTATGCGGTGCCGGCGCGGCGTATGCCGGTGTCGCCGGCCAGCTCCGGCACATGGTCCGGCACGGCTGTGCCGTTGAAGCGCACCTGGCGCAGCGTTTTCATGACCTGGTACATATCCAGGTAGCCGTCGTCGGGAAAGGTCTCGATGAAGCGCGGCAGCGGGGCGGTGACGTTGCGGAAGTCCACGTCGTGAAGCTTGCCGCGGCCGCCGAAGTCGCGGATCATCTCGAAGACATCCTTGCCCATCTGGTTGCCGCCCTCGGCCCAGGTGCCCACGCAGAAGCGTATGCCCCAGGCGGGGCTGCCCGCGGCGATCTGTTCGGCCCGCCGGTAGCCGTCGTAGTTGACGAACAGCTTGGCCACGCCGTTCATCTTGGCGAGCGGCGGGTCGTCCGGATGCAAGGCCAGCTTCACCCCCGCCACTTCGGCCACGGGCAGGACGGCCTTGACGAAGTACGTGTAGTAATCCCAGATCTCCGCAGCGGAATACTCGCGGTCGAAGCGCTGCTTCTCGACTTTGGTTCGGAAGTCCCCCAGGTTGAACTCCCGGGCGCGATAGCCGCGCCGCTCCACCATCGCGGTGGTGTAGGTGTTGGCGGGGTGGAAATCGTAGGCGGCGACTGGAATGCCGAGCTGGCCGAGGCTGCGCAGGAAGGTGCGGTAGGTCTCGATGTCCTCGTCCCGGCCGGGTTGTCCGAGCTGGATCTTGAGCGAGCGGTAGGCGGCATGAACCGCCGAGTGAATCCCCAGACCGAAACCGGCGAAGCGTTGCTGCGCCTTGCGCACGGCATCTACGCGGGGGTCCTGGGCGCCGTACTCGAGGCGCACCCAGCGCAGCCCGATCTGTTTGAGGAAAAGCAGCTCGTCGTCGCTCGCATTCCACGGCGTGCGATGGGCCAGCTTGACGTTGGCCGGGTCGTACTCGTCAATGACAGCCCGTGCGGCCGCTGCCGCGGCCAGGGGCAAGGATACAAAGGCGCGCCGGCCGAGTCCCGGCGGTTGACTTCGGTCATTTGGCATGGCTCCTCCACGATACTTGAGCGGCGCCGTTGGCGGCAGCCGGCCTCAGCGTCAGCCGCTCCACGGTGGCCGCCTCGACGGCCTTCCTGGAGAACAGCATGGGGTGATAGCGGCCCGCGGCCCACTCCTTGATCAGATTGTCGTAGTGCGGGCTGGAGGGATCACCCGATTCGCCCGGCACGTTGGTCATCACCGACCTGTCCCAGTCGCTCAGGTCGATGATCTGGCGGTACGAGGCCCCGTTGGTCTGAACGAAGCCGGTTCCGGAAGTCGAGTTGACCGTGTTCCCGTCGCCGGGCCGAGGTAGGGGGCCGCGGTGAAAAGCAGGCACGTTCAGCGGATGGCGGAAGTGAATGCGGTGGAGCGCGCCCCAGGTCCAGGCGGAGCGGTCGCGGCCGAGGCGTTTCTCGATCTCCGCCAGCGCCGCCTCGAGCGACTTGCCCAGGGCTTCGGCGTGCGGCTTGGCCGCGAGCGTCTTCAGGAGCAGCCCCAGGCTGGTGCGGGTGCCCCACCGCGGGCCAAACACCGCCTCGGGCAGCTTGCTCATCCACACCGCGCAGAGCAGCGCCGGGCGCGAATCCGGCGTCAGCCGCGCATCCCAGCGCAGCAGCTCCTCGACAACGCCGGCGGCCTGGGCGGGCGGCTTCCAGCGGCGCAGCACGGCCTGAAAGCGCCGCGCCGGCAGCGAAGTCACGTCCTGCTGCATGCGCTCGAAATCGGCCACCGTGAACTTGCGTTTCTCCGCCAGCATCTCGCGGATGCGCTGATAGCGGAACGGCTGCGCCCATTCGTAGGAAAGCGGCACTTTGTAGCCCGGCGGCAGGATGTTGTGGTTGGCGGTGGCGATGTAGCGCGCAGGCGGGTTGAACAACCGGGGCAGTTCTCCGGCCTTGCGAAAGCCGCTCCACTCGTACTCGCCGGTGTCGCCCGGGACCGGGAGCAGCCCGCTCCAGTTGGGCCGGATGGGCGCCAGGCCGGACGCCTGCCAGCCGATGTTGCCGTCCACGTCGGCGTAGACCAGGTTCTCGGAGGGCACTTTGTAGCGCTCGATCGCGGCGAGGAAGTCCTTCCAGTTCCGCGCGCGCGCCAGCGACAGCCCGGCCAGGTAGCCGGCCCCGCCCGGCTCCGCGCCCACCCACCGCAGCGCGTAGGCCCGCAGCCGCGCGCGGTCCTCGTGAATCACGGGGCCGTGCACGGTGTACTTCAGCGTGATGGGATGCGGCTCCGCGCGGCCCTTGACGCGCAAGGTGTCACGCTCGATCTCCATGCGCCGCCACTGGCCCCGGTACATGTACTCGTCGGGATTCGCCGGGTTGAGCTTCTCGACGTAGAGATCCGCCTGGTCGATGCCCACGATGGTGAAGCCGAAGGCGACCCGCTCATTGTGCCCCAGCGCGATGCCGGGCAGCGCCGGCTCGCCGGCCCCGAAAGCGTTCCAGCCGGGACCCACCAGGTGCACGGTCTTGCGCAGTGAAGGGATAGTCACGGGACGGTGCGGATCGTTCGCCAGCAGCGGCTTTCCGGTGGCGGTGAGCGTCCCGTCAACCACCCAGTTGTTGCTGCCTTCCTCGGAGAAGCGCACCGGGCTGATGGCTTGCTGATATACGCGAAGTATGTCGCCGGTGATGTCCTTGAGATCCAGCCCGCGCGGGACCTCGAGGGGGATGGCGGGGTCCGGCGGCGCGTGCGCGCGCACCTGGGCCAGCCCGAATTCGAGGATGTCCCGCGCGCGCGACACCTCGGTCCTCACGTTGCGGACCATAAGGAGACCGGCCACCCGCGCCACGCAGTCCTCGGGCTTCCATAAGCCCGGATCGTATCCCGCTATGCGAAACTCCTCGGGCCGGCGTCCGCCCAGCGCGCGAATGCAGGCGTTGATCCCGTTGACGAAGGCGGTCACGATCAGCCGGGTATCCGGGGCGTAGCTTTGCCACTCGGCGTCCCAGTCGCCGCGAAAGCGCACGGCTCGGGCCAGACGGTCGCGCTCGATGGCCGTCTCGCCCAGCACCTCGGCCAGGTGGCCGGCGCCCGCGCGGCGCCACAAGTCGATCTGGAAGAGCCGGTCGCGGGCCGCCATGTAGCCCTGGGCGAAGAAAAGATCCGCCACCGTCTGCGCGTAGATGTGCGGCACGCCCCAGCGATCGCGCAGGATCTCGACGGGCTGTTTCAGACCGGAAAGCGCCACCTCCTCGGCCCAGCCGGGGAGGCAGAGCAACGCCAGCAGCAGGCAGATCGCTCGCAGCATCCCCCCATCTTCGCTCTCCGCGGGACGGCGTGCTGAGGGCGGTGCT
>VFZS01000588.1 GCA_016871095.1 Acidobacteriota bacterium | reverse complement strand
AAGCCGTTGCGGCTGACCACGGACCCGGCGGAAGACTTCAGCCCGGCCTGGTCGCCGGACGGCCGCTCGCTCGCTTTCCTGCGGGCCCTGGGCGCTGGCAAGGCCGCGGTGGTGCTGATGCCGGCGCTGGGCGGACCGGAACGTGTGGTGGGCGAGACACAGGCCGCCAGACTGGCCTGGATCCCGCAGCGCTGGCTGGACTGGTCAGCGGACGGCCGGTGGCTGGTGATCTGCGACGGCGCGTCGCTGGCCTTGCTTTCGGCCGAGACTGGGGAGAAGCGCAGGCTGACCGCGCCGCCGCAGGGACAGCAGGACCGCGATCCGGCGTTTTCCCCGGACGGCCGCAGCCTTGCGTTTGTGCGGGCAGTTTCCGACGTCAGGCACTACCTGTACCGGATGGAACTGGGCCGAGACCTGGCTCCCAGTGGCGAGCCGGAGCGGCTGGCCACAGAAGGGCAGACGATACTGCATCCGGCCTGGACGGCCGACGGGCGCGAGATCGTCTATGCTTCGGGGTACTGGGGCAGCCTGAGTCTGTCGAGGATTCCGGCGCGTGGGCCGGGAGGGGCGCGGCAGTTGGCATTCTTCCAGGAGGGGGCCTCAAATCCCGCCCTGTCCCGCCGCGCGAACCGCATGGTGTTCGTGAGGCAGACTTTGAACCCTGACATCTGGAGGGTGGAGTTGCCGAGGGCGGGCGGCGGGATCGAACCGCCGGCGAAGCTGATCTTCTCGACGCGTTACGACGCTTTCCCCCAGTACTCGCCGGACGGAAAACGCATCGTCTTCGAATCGCAGCGCTCGGGGAATCCCGAAATCTGGGTCGCGGACAGTGACGGCGGCAATGCCCGGCAGTTGACCTCATTCGGAACCCCCCACGTGGGGGCCCCGAGCTGGTCTCCAGACGGGCGGCAAGTGGCATTCAACGTCTTCGGTGGCGAAGCGCCGGACATCTACGTCATCAGCCCGGACGGAGGCCAGCCACGGCGCGTGACTACGCATCCGGCCCGGGACACCGTGCCGAGCTGGTCCCGGGACGGCCGGTGGATCTACTTCACCTCGAATCGGACCGGCCGAACCGAGATCTGGAAGGTCCCTCCCGGCGGAGGCGATGAAGTCCAGGTCACCCGGCAAGGGGGGTTCTACGGCTGGGAGTGCCCCGACGGCGAGTGGGTGTACTACGCGAAACACTGGGAGTGGCCGACGGCGGTCTGGAAGGTCCCCGTCGCAGGGGGTGAGGAGATCCAGGTCTTCGACGGGCTGAGCGGGTGGCCAAACTTCGCGTTGGCCGACGAGGGGATCTACTACGCGGCCGGGACGCCCCTGGCTGGGAGTTTCTCGATCTGCCTGTTTCGGTTTGCTACCGGCCGAAGCGTCACGCTGGCCACCATTGAAAGGCCGTTATGGTGGGGTCTCTCTGTCTCGCCGAGCCGGCGGCACGTGCTGTGTACGCTGGTCGAGCAGTGGGGAAGTGACCTGATGCTGGTGGAGAACTTCCGTTAGGTAGCGGGATCAGTCGGTCCGCCGCGCCGCCACTACGGTGATGTCGTCGGCGGGGGGCTGGCCCGCCAGCCATTGTTCGACGGCGTCGTGCACGGCGTCCACGATGCGCTCCGCGCCGGATTCTCGGGAGGCGGCCAGCAGCTCCGCCAGCCGCTCCTCGCCGAACTCCTCGCCTTCCGCATTGGCCGCTTCGGTGACCCCGTCGCTGTACAACAGCAGCGCATCGCCCGGCTCAAAACTGACACGGTGCTCCTGGAAGCTGAGCGCGGGCATGATCCCCAGCACCGGCCCGCCTTCCTGGAGGGGAATGATCTCGCCGCTGGCGCGCGCCAACAGCGGCGGGTTGTGTCCTGCGTTAGAGTAGACCAGCTCGCCGCTGGGCGGGTCCAGCAGTGCGCAGAACAGGGTCACGAAGCGGTTCTCCGGGCAGGTCGTTACGAGGGTGCGGTTCAGATGGGTGACCAGCGCGGCAGGATCACGGTGGCTCTCCGCCAGGGTCTGGACTTTGGCCTGCAAGCAGGTCATCATCAACGCCGCCGGCAAGCCCTTGCCGGCCACATCGCCAATCACCACAGCCACCCGCCCGTCCGGAAAGGCCAGAAAGTCGTAGTAATCGCCGCCCACGGTGCGGCAGGGCGCATTGTAGCCCGCCAGATCCACGCCCTCGACCAGGGGCGAACCCGTCGGCAGAAAGCGCCGCTGGATCTCGGCCGCCTGCTGTAGCTCGGCCGCCATTTGCCGCTCGGCCTGCTCGACTTCGGCCAGCCGCTCCCGCTCGATGCGAATGGCGCCCAAGTTGGTCATCACCGTGAGCAGGTTGAGGTCTTCGGCGGTGAACTCCCTCAACAGGCCGGGCGTGTCCACGTAGATCAAACCGATGACCCGCTCGTCGGTCTGGAGCGGGGCCGCCATGAGGCTGCGCACGCCCTGGCGAACGATGCTGCCGCGCTCACGCAACTGCTCGTCGCGCTGGACGTCCTCGACCAGCAGCGAGGACTTCTCCTCGATTACACGGTCGCGGACCGCCGTCGAGATGTGGAAGTTGTCGCCGCGCACTGCCCGCAACCTGAGCTGGCCCTGCTCGAGAGTCAGGAGCACGCCGCGCCGTGCGCCCACGGCCTCCAGCGCCAGGTTCAGAATCACCTCGAACAGTTCCGGCAGGGGCCGCCGCGCGGACAACTCGCGGCCGGCGCGCAGCAAGGCCTGCACCGGCGTGTTCCACTGCCCGGCCGGCTTCTCGCCCCCCAGCAGCCGCCCCAGGGTCACGCTCCTGGTTTGTCCCGACGGAGCTTCCGAGCACTCGAACACGACCGTCTTGCCGATCTGCCTGGAAGGCTCGAAGAGCAGCGCCACGTGACTAGCTACAATGCGGTCGCCTGGATGCAGCCTGTGCGCACCGGTCAGCCTGTTGCCGTTCAGGAAGGTCCCGTTCTTGCTGCCCAGGTCGCGCACCACCCACTCGCTGCCCTCCAGCGTCAGCTCCAGGTGCTGCCGCGAGAGACCCAGGTCGTCCGGGAAGCAAAGGTGGTTGCCGCCGGCGCGGCCCAGGGTGAGACAGCTCCCTTCCAGGGAGACGGTTTTGCTCTCGCCTCCGAGCGGCGATACGGCCAGCTCCACCGGCATGCGTCCCATTGTCGCAGATGCGCCAGTTTCATGGCCGCGGCGAGACCGGCCGCGCAGGGCGCTGTATCATGGTTGCGGGCGTGGCGGCGTCCAGCCCAAGGAGGTGTGCATGATGCGATCGAGTCTGTCCCGAAGAGGAGTCATCAAGGCGACGGGCGCGGCTGCGCTCGCTCCCGCGGTGCTGCGCGCGGCGGCCAGGCGCTGGCCGATCCTCGAAGGCCCCAATACACCGAAGCTGTGCCTGGGCGCCATGCCGGGCGAGGCCGGCATGCGGAGGGTCAAGCAGCTCGGCGTGGACTACGTGCTGGGAGGCGGTCCGAAGATCCCCTGGGAGGAGGCCGACATCCGCGCGCGGATCGAAAGCTTCAAAGCCGGCGGGCTCACCCTGTACAACCTGATGATCGGAGGCTTCACCAATACGCTGTACGGCCGGCCGGGCCGCGACGAGGAGATCGACAAAGTGTGTCAGTCGATCCGCGCGGCGGGGCGGGCC
>VFZS01000587.1 GCA_016871095.1 Acidobacteriota bacterium | reverse complement strand
GGGGCGCACGGCTCAAGCGATGGCGGGAGCCATCCAGCCTGTCGAGCACGGGCGGCGTGGTCCAAGCCTGTCCCTCGCTAGAGAACGGTGCGCGGTCACCCCGTAGCTTATCCCCACAAGGTGCCGCCGTCAAGTCCTTTCAGGCTTGCCCTCCCCCAGTTCCTGTTGGAGGCCCAGTGGAATAGGCATTCTTGCCTGTTGACCGGTCTCACCACAACAGGCCTGGAGGCCTATGCTACTGGGCCGGTGGAAAGGGCTTTTCGAAGGAGGTAGTGCGGTCCCCTTTCAGCCATTTATTGAACCACTCCAGGTTCCTTCTCAGGCAGCGCCGCTTCAGCAGCGGCCCGGTGATGCCGTGGCCCTCTTTGGGATAGATCTCCAGCACCGCCGGCACTCCATAGGACTTCAGCGCCTTGTAGAAGAGAACGGCGCCGCCCATCGGGCAGCGCGGGTCGTCCTCGCCGTGCTGGATCAGGGTGGGGGTCTTGACCCGGTGCGCGGAGTACAGCGGCGACTCCCGCAGGTGCATCCCGCCGTCCTCCCAGGGCCGCGCCCCGTAGTTGTCGTGGACGATCCATTCCACTGTGGAGAGGCGCGAGTACATCGCCTCGAAGCTGGGGATGCCGGCGCCGAATTGCGCGGCTTTGAACCGGTCGGTCTGGGTGATCGCGGCCGGGGTGAGGAAGCCTCCGTAGCTCCAGCCGGCCACCCCCAGGCGGTTCTCATCGACGAAGCCCTGTCCCACGAGGTAGTCCACCGCCGCCATGGCGTCGCGGAAATCGCCGCCCCCGAGATCGCGGTAGTTGGCCTGCCGAAACTCGGGGCCGTAGTCGGCGCTTCCCCGCACGTTGGGGAACACCAGGCAGTAGCCCTCGGCCGCGTACACCTGGATGGGCTGCTGCTCCCAGTGCAGGCGCCAGTCGTTCTTCTTGTACCAGGTGGGGCCGCCGTGCAGGATCAGCAACAGCGGGTATTTCCGGGACGGGTCGAAATCCGGCGGCTTCACCAGCAGCGCTTCGATCTGGCGGCCCTCGCTGGAGTAGCGAATGATCTCGCCGGGGCCGTGTGCATACTGGCGGACTTCGGGATTCAGGTCGGTGATCCGCGCGGCGCGCCATTCCGGCAGCGTGGCCACGTACACGTCCGGCTTGGTGTTGGCGTTCTCGCTCACGAAGGCCGCCCGGCTGAAATCACGCGTATAGGACACTTCGCTGAGGCAGTCCTGCCCCGTGGTGACGTATCGAACCGCGCCGCTGCCCGCATCCACAGCGAAGATGTTGTAGCCCATGCGCTCGCCGTTCAGGAACCAGATCTCGCGATCGTCCTTCGACCAGGTGCTGCCAATGCCTCCGCGCAGGAAGTCGAAACCGGGCGCAACGGTCCGGACCTCACCGTCGAGCGTAAGGATATGCATCACTTCGAGCGCGCGACGGTCGTTCTGGCTGCCCGGCGGCTTTGCCAGGAAGGTCAGCTTCTTCCCGCCGCGCGACCAGACGACTCGCGCCAGGCCCGGATACTCTTGTCGCGTCAGGCGCGTCGCGCGCCCGCTCGTGGCATCGAGCCACCACACGCTGCCCCGTCCCAGGAACACCTGACGCCGGAAGTAGTTGGCGTAAGGCGGCGGGTCTTCCCTGCCCTCCACGTAGGCGATCTGAGCGCTTTGCGGTGACCAGGCGAAGGAGTTCACACCTATGGCGGAGTGTGTCACGGCCCGCGGCGGGCCGGCGCCGTCCGCCGCGGCGAGGTGCAATTGCTGTGGCCGGCCGGGGCCTTCCGCGTGAAGGAACGCGATGGTACGCCCGTCGGGCGACCATTCGGGTGAGCCCGGCGCGAGCCGGCCGTCAGTCAGCCGCCGCGTCTGCCGGGTGGCCGTATCCAGGACCCACAGGCTGGCCCGCTCTGGCCACTCCTCCTCGGGGGAGATGACTACGCCCCATTCCTTCTCGTGCGCCACTTGCTCATTGGACTTAGGCTCCGACGCTGCATACCACACCCGGGAGCCATCCGGTGACCAGCCATAGGAGCGCACACCCTGCGGGCTGCTGGTCCACTGCGTAGGCGCGCCACCGGTGGGGGCCACGCTCCGCACCTGCGGCTTGCCTTGCGCGTCCGGGGCCAGGTAGGAAACGAGCCGCGAGTCGGGCGTCCACCGCGGCGACTCCTCTTTGGCATCGTCGCGCGTGAGCTGCCGGGTGGCGCTGCCGTCCGAGGCCACCACGTAGAGGTCCGAATACTGCCGGTTCTCCGCGGGAACCGACCCGCTCAGCGAGTACAGTACGTAGCGGCCGTCCGGCGAGATGGCTACATCCCCGACTTGCCTCACCTGAAGGATTCGATCGACGGTCCATTTCTCCAGCCCCGCGGCGACGCTCGTCACCGCCAGTGCCACGCTTAGCAGCCGTCTCATGGCGCACCTCCGAGAGAGTTCACCGCGGCGGCCGGCGGTTTACGAACCGCACCGTGCCGAAGGCTTGCGGGGTGTGAAACGAAGTCGCCGGCGGGGCGATGGGCGACCAGGTGCTGCTCTGGCGGTTGGTGACTCCCCCGGTGCGATTCAGGTTCAGCCGCCACTGGTCGCCGTCGCGCGGCGGCGTGTGCGCGGCGTCGCGCGCGAAGTTGCGCAGGGGGATGGCCAGCTCGACAATCCAGTGGTCGTCATCCGAGGCCTCGTCTTTGCGCGGCAGGCCGTGGAACGTGGTCCGGTAGCGCACGCCCTCCGGCTCCCACGTGGGAGGCCCCTTCCACCAATCCGTCCGGCACCGGTTCAGCATGGCCCCGATAGCGTTGATCTCGAAGGTGTAGTAGTTGGTCACCTTCTCGGGGTTGGGGCTGAGGAAGATCTCCACGCAGTCGTCCTTCGAGACCGGCCCGTGCCTCTCGGTCACGTACGCCGAGATATGCCGGTCACGGCACAGGTAGCCGGCGTAGAGGTTCTCGTCATCCCACAGCAGGCGGACGAGTGTTGGCTCCTTCTCCCCTTGCTTCCACCAATTGAAGTGGAAGTCGCCCACAGGCGGCGCCTGCCGCCAGGCGGGCTCGTCCAGCCGGGCGTCGATCACGATCCGGGAGGCCGCGCGGTAAACATCATAGTGCGCCAGCGGCTGAGCCTGAGCCAGGGCGGCGACGGTGAACATGCACATCAGAACTGATCTCATGATCGCTTCGCTTTCCGCGCGAACGCGCGCGCTCTGTAATATTATCAGGAGGACTGCCATGCGCTTCGCCACTCTGCTGCTTGTCACCATCCCCCTCTTCGCCGAGAGCCCACCCGCGCTGCGCCTTTTCGAGTGGGAGCGCGGCGTGGCCGTGCAACCGCCCGATCATCCCGGCCGGACCATGTTCCTGTGGTTCTACGAGTGGAACATGTTCGAGGCCATGTCGCCGGGCGAGCACACCCCGGGGAACTGGAAACTTACGCGCCGCATCGCTCCGGATGGCCGCGGCGCGACCATCACCGGTCCGGGGCTGCGGCTGGAGATGAAGGTCGTGGCGGACGGCGCCGAGCTGACCCTCGAGGTCACCAACGTCAGCGCCCACGACTGGCCCGAACTGGCCGCCATCATCCCCTGCTGGAACCCCGGCCAGAAGCCCGGCTCCGATCCCACCCAGCGCAACCCCTTGA
>VFZS01000586.1 GCA_016871095.1 Acidobacteriota bacterium | reverse complement strand
TGTACATCACCACCAGTATGCGCAGGTAATAGTAGGCGGCCACGGCGCTGTTCAGCAGGCCCAGCACCGTCAGCCAGGCCAGCCCGCTATCGAGCGCCGCGCGGAACACGTAGAACTTGCCGAAGAACCCGCCCGTGAGCGGCACCCCGATCAGCGACAGCAGGAAGATGGTCATCAGCGCGGCGGTCACCGGCTGGCGCACGCCCAGCCCGGCCAGGTCGTCGATCTCCAGGAACCGCTCGCCGCGGCGCGCCACGTAGCCCACCACCGCGAAGGCGCCCACGTTCATGAATACGTAGGCCGCCAGATAGAACATCACGGCCGCCGTGCCTAGTTCCGAATGCGCGGTGATGGCCACCAGCACGTAGCCGGCGTGCGCGATGGAACTGTAACCCAGCAGGCGCTTCAGGTTCGACTGGGTGAGGGCGGCGAAGTTCCCGATCACCATGGTGGCCAGCGCCGAGGTCCACAGCACCATCTGCCAGCGGTCGCTCACCGGGGCCAAGGCCAGGAACCACACGCGCAGGAAGATGGCGAAGGCGGCGGCCTTGGGACCGGCGGAGAGAAACGCCGCCACCGGAGCGGGCGCGCCCTGGTAGACGTCCGGCGCCCAGATCTGGAAGGGCGCCACCGAAACCTTGAAAGCCAGTCCCGTAAGTATCAGCGCCGCCGCCACGCCCACCAGCAGGCTGCCGCCCACCGGCCGGCTGAGCACCTGCCCGATCTGCTCGAGCACGGTCGAGCCAGTAACGCCGTACAGCAGGGCAATCCCGTAAAGCAGGAACGCCGTAGCGAAGGACCCCAGCAAGAAATACTTGACGGCGGCCTCGTTGGCCCGCCGGTCGTCGCGCAGATACCCGGCCAGGATGTAGCTGGCGATCGAGGAGATCTCCAGCCCGATGAACATCAGCACCAGCTCGTTGGCCGCCACCATCAGGGACTGGCCCGCCACCGAGTAGAGCAGCAGAGCGTAGTACTCGCCGCGGTCGGCCTCTTCCCGGCGCAGGTAGCCGTGGGAGCACAGCGCCACCAGAATGGCCGCGGCGATCACCAGCACGCGGAAGAAGGTGGCGAACCCGTCCACCACGACCAGGTTGCTGAAGGCTGAGCCCGGATTGGAGTGGGCGGCCACGGCGGCGGCCAGCGCGACCCACAATCCGAGCTGGCCGAGGTAGCCCAGCCGGTGCTTGACCCGCGCCGGGGTCAGCGGCTCGAGCACCATCACCAGCGTCCCGGCCAGCGCCAGCACGATTTCCGGCAGCAGCCGCAGGTACTCGGCCCCGGTGGGGATGAACTCATCGGGCACGGGGCATCTCCTGGACCAGGTGGGGCAGGCCGTTGGCCTGCCCGGCCGCAGGCGAGACCGCCTGCGCCACGGGTGGCGCCGGCCGCGCACGCGCATGGTACTCCTGGTTCACGCGGGTGGTTTCCAGAATCGAGGCGCTGGCGGCGCTGATGGGCGGCAGGAAGGTGACTGTGGCCGTCCCCATCCACACCATCAGGAGGATCAGCGGCAGCACGGCCGCCAGCTCCCGCGGGCGCACGTCGTGGACGTGCGCGCGAACGGCTTCCGGCGTCTCCCCGAGAAACACCCGCTGGTAGAGCCACAGCATGTAGCAGGCCGAGAGTACCACGCCCGTGGCCGCCAGCACGGTCCAGCGGAAGTTCACCTGAGCCGCGCCCTGCAACACCAGGTATTCGCCCACGAAGTTGTTGAGCGCCGGCAGCCCCATGCTGGCCAGGGCGGTCACCATGAACAGAACGGCCAGTTGCGGGGCCGGCGTGGCCACCCCACCGTAGTCCTTGATCTCCAGCGAGTGCTGCCGTTCGTACAGGTAGCCGACCAGGATGAACAGCGCTCCGGTCGAGACGCCGTGATTCAGCATCTGGTACACCGCGCCGTCCAGGCCCCACTGGGTGAAGGTGAAGATGCCCAGCACCACGAAGCCCAGGTGGCTGACCGAAGTGTAGGCCACCAGCTTCTTCATGTTGGGCTGCATCATGGCCACCAGCGCGCCGTAGATGATCCCGGCGATGGCCAGCGCGACGATCCACCCGGCGCACTGGCGCGAAGCCTCGGGGAACAGCGGCAGGCAGAAGCGCAGCAGCCCGTAGCAGCCCATCTTCAGCATCACCGAGGCCAGCATCACCGAGCCGGCGGTGGGCGCCTCGACGTGCGCGTCCGGCAGCCAGGTATGCAGCGGGAATAGCGGCACCTTGATGGCGAAGGCCAGGAAGAAGCCCAGGAACAGCAGCAGCTCCTCGTCCCGGCCCAGCGCCAGCTTGCCGGAGAGGAGCTGCTCCAGGATCGCCCGGTAGTCGAACGTGCCGGTGAGGTTGTACAGGTAGATGATCCCAGCCAGCATCAGTACCGAGCCGGCCATGGTGAACAGGAAGAACTTCACCGCCGCGTAGATGCGCCGCTCGTGCCCCCACACGCCGATCAGGAAGTACATGGGCACCAGCGAGACTTCCCAGAAGGCGTAGAACAGGAACAGGTCAAGGGCCACGAAGACCCCCACCAGCCCGAACTCCATAAGCAGGAACAGGGCGTAGAATTCCTTGACGCGGCGGTCGATGTGGCGCCAGGAGACCAGCACGCCGATGGGCGTGAGCAAGGTGGTCAGCGGCACCAGCCACAGGCTCAGTCCGTCCACCGCGATGTGGTAGCGTATGGGCGGCGAGGTTATCCACGGCAGGCAGGTGACGAACTGAAAGCCGCTCAGCGCGCTATCGAACAACACCGGCAGTCCCAGCGACAGCAGAAAGGCCGCCGTGGATACCGCCAGCGCCAGCCGCCGGATCAGTTCCTCGCGGTGACGCGGCACGGCCAGCAGCGCAAGGAATCCCGCCAACGGCAGCCACAGGACCGCGTCGAGCAGAGTCATCGCGTCCCTCCCGCCGTGCCCATGGCCACCAGCGCCGCCAGCGCACCCAGCACCACCCAGGTGGCGTAGCTGCGTATGTAGCCCGACTGGAGCCGCCGCAGCATCGCGCCGATGTTGCGCGCGCGCTCCCCGATGCCGTTCACCGCGCCGTCAATCACACCCACGTCCACGCTCTTCCACAGCACCTCGCGCGAGCCGCCCACCAGGGGCCGAACCACCAGCGCCCGGTAGATCTCGTCCACGAAGTACTTGTTGTAGACCAGGCGGTAGAGCAGCCCCAGGCGTTCCGCCAGCCGGTCGGCCGTACCGGGCCGCAGCACGTAGAACCCCCAGGCCAGCGCGATTCCGGCCAGCCCGGCCGCCACCGAGATGGCCACCAGCAGCATGTCGTGGTGCTCGACCGGGGAAGCGAACTGCGGCTCCAGGAACTTCGACACGTTGAAGTAGCCGCTCGCCAGCGAGCCCGCGGCCAACCCAATCAGCGGCAGCGTCATCACCGCCGGGGATTCGTGCGGGTGCCCTTCGCCGCGGTACTGGCCGAAGAAGGCCAGGAAGATGGCGCGGAAGACGTAGAACGCCGTCATGCCCGCGGTGATCACGCCGATCCAGAACATCAGCGGCGAGTGGTGGTGCGCCGCCAGCAGGATCTCGTCTTTGCTGAAGAAGCCGGAGGTGAAGGGCACGCCGGCGATGGCCACCGCCGCGCACAGGAGCGTGCCGAAGGTGACCGGAGCGTGCTTGCGCAAGCC
>VFZS01000585.1 GCA_016871095.1 Acidobacteriota bacterium | reverse complement strand
ATGGTCACACCGCTGACGGTCTTGCCGTCCCAGGCCGCGCTTACGAGGAAGGCGCCCGCCGCCCGCAGATCGCGGAAGCGCGCCCTGCCGAGGCCCTGGGTGTTCGGAAACAGCCGGATCACGCCGCTGTAGCTCTGGAGCAGGCACTCGTTCAAAACTCCGGGCAGCGAGAGGTTCTCCGTCCACACGCCCATGCGCATCATGAAATCGAAGTCGGTGGTGTCCCGGTAGCGCCCCCCGACTTGCCGCACCCGGTCGTTGGCCACGCCGTTGGGCAGGCGGCAGTAGCGCACCTCGCGCTTGAACCACTCGAGGTCCAGCATCCCCAGCCGCGCCCGGATCATGGGCTGGTACACCAGATCGTTGCCGCCCTCCAGCCGCACCGTGCGCGCGGTGCGCCGCGCGATCTCGAGGTGTTCCGGGCCCCCGTCCAGCCCCACCTGCTCAGCCGGAAACACCGGCGCCAGAGTCACCGGGACGTTGTAGACATACTCAACCGGCGCGTCCACTACGTCCAGCCATACCTCGCCGAACGGCCCGCGGCCCTTGGGATACGGCGCCACGTTCCTGCGCACCTCGAGCCACCGCGCCCGCTCGCCGGCATCCTGACCCAAGATCCGCGCCGCCTCTGCCGCGGCCTCGAGCGCGAACTCCGCCAGCGCCAAGTCGATGATGCAGTCTTTGTTCAGCCGCAGGTCCACGGTGAAGCCCCAGTTCTCCGGAGATACCGTGGGGATGACGTGATACTTCCCATCCTCGCCCTGCTTCATGTACGCCGCCAGGAACCGCGCCGACGCCCGCAGGAGGGGGTAAGCGCGCCTCAGGAAATCCTGGTCCAGCGTGTACAGGTAGTGCCACCACAGGCTCTGCACCGTCCAGGGCGTCTCGCAAATCTCGTAGCCCCACGGCGGCACCGGATAGGGGATGGTCTGGCTGGGCACCGGATACGCCGAGTGCGGGAAGAACGCCCCCGGCAGCCCGAACTTCTCCTTGGCGTACGCCTCCGAGAGCGGCAGCAGGTTTTCGCACAGCTCCACGTAAGGCAGGTGCTGCTCGACGTGGTTGCTGGAGAACACGCCCCAGAACACCTGCTGCGTGTTGTAGTTCATGTGGTAGTCGCCGTGCCACGCCGTTCCGATCCGCCCGCTGGTCCAGTTGCCGAACAACCCCGGGGCCACCTTCCCCTCCCGCAGGCAGCAGGCCAGCCAGTACTGGTTGTGATACCAGATCCGCTCCAGTTCCCGGTCGGCGAACTCCACCGCCGATTTCGACCAGAATCCCCGCCACCACCGCTCCGCTTCCGCCCGCAGCCGCTTCACCGGGAGCACCGCCAGCCGAACCGCCTCCCGTCGCGCGTGCCTGACGTTGTCATTGTGATCCCGCGGCGTGAACATGGTAAGGTCCAGCCGGAACGGCTGCTCGCCGCCGCTCTTGAAGAACGCACGCGCCGGAGTCGCTTCGGCCTGCCACGCTCCGCTCAGGCGCCCGCACAGCGCGAAGTTGCGATCAGCCGGCGTGCGCGGCGGGTGGGGCGTCTCCGCCGTCGGCGGCGTCGCCGGGAAGTGCTGGTAGCAGAAGAATTCGCTCTCCTTGGCCTCCAGTTCCGGCGGCGGCAGTTGCGCCTCCCGGTCGATGTTCGGATAGTAGGCCACCGACAACACCGGCGCCGGAGCGTCGCTGGCCACCACCACGTGCCCGGTGGTCTGGTTGACGAAGCACTCCAGCGTGACGGGGGACAGACGGAAGCGTCCCCGCGGGGACGCTTCCGTCTGTCCCCGCAGTGTCACGGTGAGCACGCCGGTGGAGGGGTCCAGCACCTGCCGCATCAGCTCGACGCGCCGCGGGTCCCAGTGGATCCACACGATGCCGCACGGCCAGGGCCGCGGCCACGGCTTGGCGTAGGACGACCGAACCTGGTTGGTGTACTCCCGGAAGAAGTCGATCGCGGTCTCCAGGTGCAGCATCTCCGGCTTGCCCTGCCGCTTGGCTTCTTCACTGGCCCGTTCCCAAAGCTTCAGCAGGTCCTTGAAGTGCAGCACGTGGGGGTAGTGGTCCTCGCTGACCCGTATGTCCCAGGAGTCCTCTTTGCCGATGTGCAGCCCCAGCGCGTCCGGCCGCAGGGTCACGCACACGCCCATGTCGCCGTTGCCCAGCAGCATCCCCTCGAAGAAACTGGGCGTGGGCAGATCCCTCACTATGCGGTGCCGCCGCGCGATGTGGAAGCCGTCCAATGTCACGTGGGACAGGCCTTCAGCCTGTCGTCCCGCCCCCACCGCCGCACCTGCCAGGAAACCTCTTCTCGTCGGCCGCATCATCTTGAGTCAAGCCTACCGCAATCGCCCTGCTCCCGCCCTTACGTACGGTTCGCCAGCCGGTAGCGCAGGTAGTCCCGTATCCACTCGAGCTTCTTGCGGTCGAACTGCGCGGCGATGTATTCGAGCGTTCCCGCCTTTCCCTCGATGAGGAGGCGAGGGTGAAATGTCGGGCCGTCATCATCGTCCTGGAAGCCTCCTCCACCGGCGCCATGGCTGGTGTATCGATCCACCCGGACCTGTTCGATCGCCGAGCGCGGCAGCGAGGAGGGCGGCGCCGACGGCAGGCCCGGCAGCTCGACGCCCGAAACGCGGCTTACGGTTCTCCGCATCAGGCCGGCCAGCGCAGGCTCGCGGCGCTCGCCCTGGACAATCCACACTCGCTCGCCATCGATGCAGATCGCCCGTTGATCCTCCTCCTTCCTGCCCATCAGCTTTCCGATCCCCAAGATCGTCAGCACCAAGAGGGCAGCCATGCCGGCGGCCACGTAGCCCATTATGGGATCAAGCTGGTAGACCAGAGCGCCGAACACCAGCGGCAGCGCCACCCAGAACAACCACACCAGGCTCTGGCCCAGGCGGGTGTTGCCGATGGTGAGGCGCGTCGTGCCGTTCCGCTGGCGGAGTTGCACGCCGCTGGGAGGACGGCCGGGATCGGGGACCACCGCGCCCTGCTCGCTCAGGCTGCGGCCCAGCTCGGCCACCTGGCGCGCGATCTCGCCGGAGCTGTCCGGAGACAGCGCCGGCAGGCCGAAGCGGCGCGCGAATGCTTCCTGGATATGGCGCGGAGGCGCGCCGCTCTCCTGCACATAGAGCGGTACCGTCTTCGCCGGGTCGTCGTGCGCCAGCTCGATGATGTGGTAGTGCGTGCCCCAGGCCATGGTCCCCACGTCGCTCTCGCGCACCTGCCTTTCGCGCAGAACCACGCCGCGATACCGGTTCAGCCATTCGCGCCATTGCCTCCGCCCCAACAGGGTCTTGCGATCGACCGCCACCTCGCTGGCGGTGATCAGCAGGTACATCGAGAAGCCGCTCTGTATCACGCCGTAAATCAGATTGAGCAACCCGAACAAGCCCAGGCCGAAGGTGATGAAGATCGTAAAGACATCCCCTCCGGAGAAGTAGACGATGGTGGAGAAGATGCCCAGCACCAACAGCCCCACTCCAATGCGCAGCCTGACCTCGAACCGCCCGGGGGAATAGCGGATCTCGAGGGCGGTGGCCTGAGGATCCAGTTTGGGTTTGACCGCCAGCCAGTCGCCGGGGTCGAGCGGGAACCATTTCCGCGCGGTCTTCATGATCCTGAGTCAAGCCTACCGCAACTGCTGTA
>VFZS01000584.1 GCA_016871095.1 Acidobacteriota bacterium | reverse complement strand
GGCCACCAGGTCCCGGCTCTGGAACTCGGCGAATTCGTCGCAATAGACGCCGTGAGTCAGCCGCCTCAGCGGAGTCGGCAGCGGCAGCACGGGGATCTGGATCATGTCGTAGCGGTCCGCCAGGCAGTTGATCCAGCGCAACGATTCCGGGTGGATCAGGTCTTCGGCGTCGTGCAGTACCACCACCTCGAAACGAACGCCGCGCTGTTCCTCCTCGATCAGCAGCCCCTGGTAGATCCAGTTGAGACAGTCGGCCTTGGAGGTGGGACCGTCGTGCGGACACGCCACCAGATGCACTTGAGGGAACCGCCGCTGGGCTTCCTCGACCGCCGCGAGTGTGGGGGGATCGTTGGGATAGGCGCCCAGGAAGACCTCGTAGTTGCGGTAGTGGATGGCCGCCAGGTTGTGTTCCAGCATGCGGACGATGACCGCGTCCTCGCGCCACAGCGGCACAAATATCGCGATGGGCTTCTCCGGACAGCGCAGCAGCTCCTCCCGCCCGGGGGAACGCACGTCCGGCGTGCCCGCCAGCCGGTTTCGCACCCAGACCCACAGGCAGGTCACGTCCAGGACCAGGTCGTCCAGCCCGCTGACCACAATCCAGATGGCCAGCGGCACCAAGCAGGCCGCTACTGCGCTATCCAACCAGCTCATGTCCGGCGCCGTGAAGGTCCTTTTAGAAGTAGTGCCCGCGAGCCGCCAAAACTCGCGCACGGTCTTGAGGCAGACCGTGGCAGAATACTCTGGATGAGACGATTTCTCGTACTCCCCGCCGCCCTGCTGGCCGTGCTGGCGCTACTGACGGCGCTGGCGGCTGGCCCCCGGCCGCAGAACAGCTTTCACTTCTCCATCCTGGGGGATCGCACCGGCGCCGCCCAACCCGAGGTTTACGAAAGAGTGTGGCGGGAAATCGCCCTGCTCGGCCCCAGCTTTGTCATCAACGTAGGCGACACGATCCAGGGAGGCAACGACGACCAAGCCGCCTGGCAATGGGCCGAGGTGGCCCGCGTCTGGGAACGCCACAAGCACTTCCCGCTCTATCTGGTGCCGGGCAATCACGACATCTGGAGCGATGCCTCGCGGCGGCTCTTTCAGAAGGTCGCCGGCCGCCCGCCCCAGTACAGCTTCGACTACCAGAACGCCCACTTCACGGTTCTCGACAACAGCCGCACCCGCGAGCTGACCGAGGAGCACTTGCGCTTCCTGGAGGCGGATCTCCAGCGCCATCGCGACCGCGCGCCCAAGTTCGTGTTCTTCCACGTGCCCAACTGGCTGGTGTTCCTAAAGCTGGGCAGCGGCGAGTTCCCCTTGCACCAGCTCTGCCGCAAGTACGGCGTCAACTACGTCGTCAGCGGGCACGGCCACGTCCTGACGCGCTTGGAGCGCGACGGCGTCGTCTACCTGGAGGTGGGCAGCTCCGGGGCGGGCAGCCGCCCCCGGGCGGAATCCGCGGAGTACTTCCGCCGGGGCCACTTCTACCACCACGTATGGGTGTGGGTCCGGGGCGGCAAGGCGCAGTTCACCGTCAAGGAACTGGACGGACGGTTTGGACAGGGGCGTATGTTCAGCGCCGAGGCCTGGGGACCGGACGGCCCCAAGTTTGACCCCGCCGACCCGGCTGCGGCCGACCTTTCCACGGAAGCTCCACCTGCGGCAAAATAGGGACTCGACAGGAGACCCAACATGCGGCCTATGGCGATCGTACTCAGCCTGCTGGTGGTGCTGGCGGGCCTGGCGCAGAAGCTCCCCGACCGCAACGACGGCGAGGAGCACGGCGACCCGCCGTTTCTGATCGAAGACGGTTGGCGCGCCTTGTTCAACGGGAAGGATCTGACCGGCTGGCAGGGCCAGGACGGCAAGCCTCACCAGTGGCTCACCACCCGCGGCGTTATCTGGGAGCGCTTCCTGGGGCCGACCCGGCTTCAGGCCGTGCCCGTCCCCGGCGACCGGATGCTCAACAGCCTGACCGGCCGCACCGTGAACCTGGTCACGGAGGAGAAGTTCGGCGACGTCGAGCTGTACCTGGAGTTCATGCTGTCCAAGGGATCCAACTCCGGGGTGTATCTGCACGGCCTGTACGAGATCCAGATCTTCGACAGCCACGGCTCGAGCGAAGCGATGAAGACTTCCGATTGCGGCGCGGTCTACCATCGCTGGATCAATAGCCAGGGGGTGGGTGGATCGCCGCCGTCGCGCAACGCCAGCCGGCGGCCGGGCGAGTGGCAGTCGTTCTACATCTGGTTTCAGGCGCCGCGATTCGACGCAGGTGGCAAGAAGACGCAGAGCGCCCGCTTCATCCGGGTGCTGCACAACGGGCTGTCGGTGCAGGAGAGCGTCGAGGTGGACGGCCCCACCCGGGCGCACATGAACCTGGCCGAGGCCCCGCTCAACCCCCTCATGCTCCAGGGCGACCACGGCCCGGTGGCCTTCCGCAACGTCCATATCCGTCCCCTGCGCCCCATCGTGAAGCGGTAGGCCCGGGCCGGGGACAGACGGAACCGACCCCCGTCCACGCACATGCCCCGGCTTGTCCACGTGGGGGAACTTCCTGTCTGTCCCCGCTGCCACACCGGGCCGGCTCACGATAGAATTGACCGAGCAAGGTATATCGTGTTCCGGAGGTGAACCATGCGCTCCTCACTGGCCCTCGCGTTGCCGCTGCTGCTGGGGGCGCTCACCGGCTGCGTCCCCTCCCTGCACCCGCTCTACACCGCGAAGGAGGTGATCTTCGACCCCGCGCTGGCCGGGACCTGGCGCAGCGAAGAGGGTGACACCTGGCGGATCGCGGGCGCGCCGGGCGACGCCTACGAAGTCGTGGTGGTCGCCAACGGGGAGCCGGGCCGGATGGAGGGGTACCTGATCCGGGTGGGAGAGGAACGCTTCCTGGATCTGTACCCGGCGGAGCCGGACTTCCGGAACGAGTTCTATGCCGGGCACCTGCTACGCATCCATCACTTCGTGCGCATCCGCCTGAAGGAGGAGGCCCTCGAGGCGGCCGTCCTGGATGAGAGCTGGCTGGAGAAGCAGTTGGACGCCAAACGCTACTCGGTGCGCCACGAAAAAGTCGGGGACAACTACCTCCTCACCGCGCCGCCGGCCGAGTTGCAGGGTTTCCTGCGCCAGGTGGCCGCTGAGCCGGAGGCCTTCAGCGACTCGGCCCTCTACCGCCGCGTGCGCTAGTGTCCGGTAGCACAGCTTCGTTGACCATCCGCTCCCTGAGAGGTGGATGCCACCGCCGGCGGCGCCAACTTCTCCGACCTGGCCGTGCTGCAACCCGGCCAGTCCCACCTCCAGAACCTGGGCGTGAACGCCCTCCAGTTGCTGCCGCCGGCCGACAGCGCCTACCGCCGCGAGTGGGGCTACGGCACGTCCAACTTCTTCGCCCCGGACTGCGAGCTAGGACTGCCGGAGGGCTATAGCTGGCCCACTTCCAACCGCGACCTGGGCGCGGTGGTCCTGGCCTGCCACCAGAACGGCATCCGGTTTTTCATGGACGTGGTGATGGCCTTTGTCCGGCAGAATCCCTATGAAGCCATCGACTACGGGGACTTCCACATCTGCGGTCCCGGTGACCAGCTCGACGATCCAGATGCCTGGACTTCGGGCCGCGCGGGCGGCGGCAGGGAGATCCGCAACGGTTTTGGCAGCACTCTGTACTACACT
>VFZS01000583.1 GCA_016871095.1 Acidobacteriota bacterium | reverse complement strand
AGGCGGCCGCGCGGGGCGCGGTTTCGCCCGGCGGGTATTACACGGCGAACGTTTTCATATCCCAGGGCCGGCTCGACCTGGTCCTGGTGGACCACCTCGCTCAGGCCCTGGACACGCTCGCGCCCTACGTCAAGCAGGGCCTGATCACCTGGAGCCCGCTCACCCGGACGGTCAACCGCTGGCGCACCGAGTACCAGAGCAGGGCCTTCCGCCTGGATTGCGCGGACCTCCCGCCGGCCGGCGCGGGGATGTGAGTCAACGGCGTCCTCGATTCCCGCCAGGAGGGAGAGATGAAAGCCGGCATCACTGATGCAAGGGAGCCTTGAGAGATGAGACCTCGAACCATGGTCGTGTTGATTGTGTGTTCGTTCGGCGGCCCGCTGCTTGCGCAACAGGGCGGGCAAGAAAGCGATTGGAAGCAGAACTGGGCCGGATCCACGATCAATCGGGCGCTAACCCCGGTGGGAAAGGCCGTGCTGCTGGAGGGCTTCGAGAGCACGACGGTGGAGGCAGTGGGGCAGGCTGCTTCGGCGGCCGATAACTATCGCTTCTCAAGCCGCGTGCCGCAACTCCGCCTGATTCCGGACGCGAAGGATGGCGGCGGAGCCGGCATGATCGTCAGTGAAGGCACGGACTTCGGCATGTTCGCCAGTTCACGTGAGGGCTGGAAACAACTCCACTTCAGCGTGAAGCGGGGCGCCCTGTCCGGTTGCACGGGGATTCGCTTCTGGATGCGGGCGACCGAGGCGTACGAAGCCCTGCCCATCTCGATCACAGAGTCGGGACCCGCGCCGGCGCCGGGTAGCGCGCCGAGGTCGCACCGGGCGGCCATCGACGTCCCGGGCGACGGCCAATGGCACGAAGTGGTGATTCCGTTCTATGGGGACGTCCTGCGCACTTCTACGCCCGTGGATGCCGAGGCCGTCAGCCGGATCTCCTTCACGCTGCCCTATCACCGCGCCTACTCCTTCTCGATCGACAAGCTCGAAGCGTTCCGCGCCGCGCCCGGAGCGGTTCCCCTCCCCGTTCTCTATCCCCTGACGGATGTTTCAGACGGCACCCCGGGCGCCTCGGGAGCCGCCGCTCCTCCGCAGCGCACCAACATGCCTGAACTGAAGGCTTATGAGAAAGCCGCGCTGGTCGCGCAGGAGCTCGGCCGCTCACGGGACACGGCGGCACAGGCGTTGGCGAGCGCGCAGGAAGCCCAGAGCGCCCTTCTGAAGTACGTCGAGCAGTTCCGCGAGACTCACGTCTCGGAGCGGGACACGTACAGCTACCAGCGCGCCATGTTCGTGCTGAACTACGTGCTGTGGGCGAATCAGATTGAGATCGACCGGCTGAAGGCGTGGCAACAACATCCCGACGGCGAGATGGCCTGGCAATCCAGCTTCATGATGGACCACTACCGGGACTACCCAGCGGAGCTCAGTTACATCGCCTACTGGAGCCAGGGATTGCGGATCACCGGGATTCTGGCCAAGCCGAAGGGACCGGGGCGCTGGCCGCTGCTGCTGGTGAACCACGGTCGCGGGAGCTTCTCCAAGGATCACATGGCTCAGATACTGACGCCGGCCAGTTCGGGATTCGTGGTGTTGGCCAGCGACTACCGGGGCCAGGGCGAGGCGGAAGGGCGTGAGACCGGCGCTGGCGCGTCCGCCATGGATGTGGTCAACGGGGCCCGGGCGGTAACCAAGCTGCCGTACGTCGATGGCGCGCGGATCGGTATGTGGGGGCACAGCATGGGCGGCACGGTGAGCTGGCAGGTGTTGGCGAGCGATTTCGGCAAGCAGGTGCGGGCCTACACCCAGATTTCGTCATTTCCCAATGTCACGGACGAGCAGTTGAAGCAGATCAGATGTCCCGTCCTCATGGTGGCCGGGACGGTCGGCTCCCTGGAGGAGCGCATTGTGAACCGGCTGCCGGCCGCGGTCGAGCGGTTGACCAGGGCTGGGGTGCCGTTCGAAGCGAAAGTCTATCCCGGCTACTCCCATCACGCCATGAAATACGGGGAGGCGCTGACCGATGCGCTGGCCTTCCTTCGCAAGCAGGTGAGGTAAGCTGAAACGCTCTAGCAGGACCGGGCTCTCGCCCGAACCAGCCAGGCAGTCATAGCTGAAACGAACCGAGGTCAAACATGACAAGAAGCCACTGCACTCCCTCGAACGCAGTAACGCGGAGGGGGTTCACCGAAGCCCTGATGGCAGCCGCCGTTGCGCCCTTCGTGCGCGGCAGCGCCAGGGAACTGCCGAACTTCGTCGTCATCTATGCGGATGATATGGGGTACGGCGACCTCGGCTGCTACGGGAGCGCCGCCAACCGGACCCCGAACATCGATCGGATGGCGGCGCAGGGCGTGCGGTTCACTGACTGCTACGTGCCCACGCCGTACTGCGCCCCCTCGCGTGCCTCCTTGCTGACCGGGCGGTACCCGTTCCGCCACGGCCTGATGACCAACCCGGCCCCGGACGCGGGCATCAACGACGCCGGGCTGCCCGCGACCGAGATCACCATTCCGGAAGCGCTGAAGCCGCTCGGCTATGCCAGCATCTGCATCGGGAAGTGGCACCTCGGCCACACCGAGCGGTTCTTGCCGCGCACGCAGGGTTTCGATGAGTACTACGGGATCCTGTACTCGAATGACATGCGTCCCGTGCAACTGGTCGAAAACGAGCGGGTCGCGGAGTACCCGGTGGCGCAAAGCAAGCTCACCGGCGAGTACACGCGCCGCGCGCTGGGCTTCCTCGAACGGAATCAGAAACGGCCGTTCTTCCTATACCTGCCGCATGCCATGCCTCACAAGCCGCTGGCCGCCTCCGAGGAGTTCTATACGCCGGAAACGCGGGAGGATCTTTACGCGGACGTGATGGGTGAGCTGGATTGGTCGGTGGGACGCATCCTGCGCAAGCTCTCGGAACTGGGCCTTGAATCCAACACCCTGTTCATGTTTGCCTCCGACAACGGCCCATGGTATGGGGGCAGCACGGGCGGGCTGCGCGGCATGAAGTCCACCTCCTGGGAAGGCGGCATCCGCGTGCCCCTGATCGCCCGGTGGCCGGGCAGGATTCCCGCGGGTCTGGTCTCGCGGGAGATCTGCGGCGTCATCGACGTGTTCCCGACCCTGTGTCAGCTTGCGGGCGTGCCCCCGCCTTCCGACCGGGTACTGGACGGCCGGAGTATCTGGCCCTTGATGACGCAGGCGGGCGCGAGATCGCCGCACGAGGCGATCTACTCGATGAGTGGATACCAGTTGGCGACGGTGCGCTCCGGCAAATGGAAACTCTACCCGCGAGTGCCAGCCAACACCGCGGGCACGGGACCCGGCAGGGGCGAATGGGTTGACCCGCGGGGCCCGGATGGGGTCACTATCATCGCGCCATACGAGCAGGCGCCGCCGAGCCAGTATCCGGGCGTTCGGACCGGCGATGCGCCCCGGCCCATGATGCTGTTCGACCTGGAGGCCGACCCGGCCGAGCAGCATGACCTGGCGGCACAGCACCCGGAGGTCGTCGAGCGCCTCCGGCGGATGTTCGAAGAGACGGAGAGGGAGGCGCCCAAGCCGCCGCCCCGTACGCCGCGCCCGGGACCTCCTCCGCCCAAGCGGCCCACAGGGGGTGAGCTGCGCTACGACAGAGTCCCGCAGCGGCCCGAGGGTTCGCCGTAGCC
>VFZS01000582.1 GCA_016871095.1 Acidobacteriota bacterium | reverse complement strand
GGCAGCCACACGTAGAGCGGAATCTGCGCCGATTTGCCGGTGGCCCCCAGCAGCAACAGCAGCGCGATGGCCGTCAGTATGCCCGCGCTGACCTCCACCGGCAGGCCGCCGATCCTGGCGAAGACCGCGGCGAAATCCAGCGTGCCGAAGTTCACCAGGATCAGGAAGATGGCCAGCGAGAAACCGAGATCCCCGATGCGGTTGACGATGAACGCCTTGTTGCCCGCGTTGGTGGCGCTCTGGCGCAGGAAGTAGAACCCGATCAGCAGGTAGCTGCACAGCCCCACGCCTTCCCAGCCGACGAACATGAGCAGAAAATTGGCCCCCAGCACCAGCGTGAGCATGAAAAACATGAACAGGTTCATGTAAGCGAAAAAGCGGTAGTAGCCGCCTTCGTGGGCCATGTAGCCGATGGCGTAGATGTGGATCAGCAGGCCCACGCCGGTCACCACCAGCAGCATCACCGCGCTGAGCCGGTCCACCGCCAGGTCGTAGCCGATGCGCAGGTCGCCGCTCTGGATCCAGGTGAAGTAGCGCTCGACGTGCGCGGTTTCCAGCGGGGCCAGCGCCAGAAGCGTCTTCAACACCCACAGGAACGACAGCAGCACCGTGCCGATGGCCACGGTGTTGACGAAGGCCTTGGAGGCACGCCGCCCCAGCAGGCCGTTCAGCAGGAAGCCGGCCAGCGGAAACGCCGGGATCAGCCACAGGTGCTGCATGTTCAGTTCTTCAGCGAATCCAGTTCATCCACCTGCAAGGTTCCGCGGTTGCGGAAGACCACCAGGATGATGGCCAGGCCGACGGCCGCCTCGGCCGCCGCCACCACCATGACGAAGAAAGCGAATACCTGCCCATCCACCTGTCCCAGCCGGCTGGCCAGAGCGATGAAGGTCAGGTTGACGGCGTTGAGCATCAGCTCGATGGACATGAACACAGTGATGAGGTTGCGCCGGAACATAAAGCCGGCCGCGCCCAGAGCGAACAGCACGGCGCTCAGCAGCAGGTACCAGCTCAGCGGCACCGCGTCCATGTCAGTGTTTCTCCTTGTAGGTGAGCACCACCGCGCCCAGAATGGCGATCAGCACCAGCAGGGAGACGATCTCGAAGGGCAGCAGGTAGGTGGTAAACAGCGCGCTGCCCACGTCGTGCGCGGAACCCTTGCGCGGCGTCACCACGACCGCCCGCGGGGCGGCGCGCCACGCCACGTAGCCCAGCGAAACCAGCAGCCCGGCCAGCACCGGGAATCCCAGTGCCTGCGCCATGCGAGAAGCCGCGGACCTTCGCTCCGGGGCCGCGTTCACCAGCATGATCACCATCACGAACAGCACCATGATGGCCCCGGCGTAAACGATCACCTGCGCCGCTGCCAGGAAGTGAGCGCCCAGCAGGCCGTAGAGCACCGCCAGCGACACCATCACCCCGATCAGCCACAAGGCGCTGGCGATGGGGTGCCTCCGCAGCACCACGTTGAGGCCGCAGAACACCGCCAGCGCCGCGAAGATCAGAAAGATCGCGATGGCCATGTCACGACCCCAGCGCCACCGCCAGTCCGGTGGCCATCAGGTTCAGAACGCCCACCGGGAACAGGAAGGTCCAGGTGAAGCGCATCAGTTGATCATAACGGAGGCGCGGCAGCGTCCCGCGCACCCAGATAAAAACAAATAGCAGGGACCCGGTCTTGGCCAGGAACCAGAACAGCGGCCCCGCCAGGTTCTGCACCGTGGGAATCAAGAAGACCGCGGCCGCCGCCAACGCCGCCACACCCGCCGCGGGCAGGCTGAGCCGGTCGCGGCGGAAGGCCGGCGGCAAGCCGTGGTACAACAGCAGCGCGCCGGCGAGCGCCAGCAACGCCGAGGGCGCGTAGTTCGAGCCGTACGCGACGGGCCACAGCGGCAGCCATCCGCCAAGGAACAGCACCGTGGCCATGGCGCATATCGTGATCATGTTGGCGTACTCGGCCATGAAGAAGCTGGCGAACTTCAGGCTGCTGTACTCGGTGTGGAAACCGGCCACCAGCTCGTTCTCCGCCTCCGGCAGGTCGAAGGGGATGCGGTTGGTTTCAGCGAAGGCCGCCACCATGAAGACGAGAAAGCCGATCACCTGGGGGAAGGGCAGCCGCAGAATGTTCCAACCGGGCCACCAGCCATGAAACGTCTCCTGCGAGAGCACGATCTCGCGCAAGCTGAGGGTGCCCGACAGCAGCAGCGGCGCCGCCACCGCCATGCCCAGCGGCAGCTCGTAGCCGACCATCTGCGCCGCGGCGCGCAGGCCCCCCAGCAGCGGGTACTTGCTGTTGGACGACCACCCCGCCAGCACCACCGCGTACACGGTCAGCGAGGAGATGGCCAGCACGAACAGCACGCCCACATTCAGGTCCGTCAACTGCATCCAGGTGCGCACGCCGGCCACCTCGATCTCGGGACCGAAGGGGATCACCGCGATGGAGATGAGCGCCAGCGTCACCGCCAGGAAGGGCGCAAGAAGATACAGGATGCGGTTCACGTGGCGCGGCAGCAGGTCTTCCTTGAGCAGCAGCTTGAGCGTGTCGGCCAGCGGCTGCAACAGGCCGTGCGGGCCCACCCGGTACGGCCCCAGGCGGCGCTGTATGTGGGCAATCACCTTGCGCTCGACCCACTGTATGTACAGCAGCGTCACCAACAGCGCGCCCAACACCACCGCGGCCTTCAACGCCATGAGCAGGTACGGGTTCATCCTCGGTACAGCCCTCCAGGCGCCTCGGCCACCGCTTGCAGGGTCCGCGAGTACCGCCCCAGCGTGCCGGAAATGAACAAGGTGTCGCCCGCCGACCGCACCGTTCCGGCGCAGGGCCCGGGAACAGCGCGCGCGATTCCCTGCCACACGGCTTCCGGAACCGTTGGCTCGAAATCGAGTCCCAGCTCCAGCGCGATGAGGCGGAAGATCTCCAGATCCGGCTTCGTTCCGGGCTTGGCCAGCGCGCGCACCAGCGGCTGCACCTGGCCGCAGGTGTTGGTCACCGTGCCCGTCTTCTCGTAGGCCGAGGCGGCGGGCAACACCACGTCGGCGGCCTGCGCGGTCTCGGTGAGGAACAGCTCCTGCACCACCACGAAGGCGCTCCTGGCGGCCAGGCGGCGCTCCTTGAGCGGATTGGCGCCCACCACCCACAGCGCTCCCAAGTCCTCGCAGGCCAGCATCTCCTCGAGGGTCATGCCCGCCTGCGCCACGCTCCGGTAGCCCGGCCCCAGGCTCGGAAGCAGGCCCATGTCGGAGGACCCGCGCGAGTTGGAGTAGTCCACCAGACAGACGTACTTCACCTGGATGCCGAGCGAATCGCACAGCGCCACGAGGCGGGCGACCGCTTCCCCGCGAATAGCGTCGCCGAACAGCACCACCAGCTCCTGCTCGCCCGCCAGGTCGTGCATCAAAGACTCGACACCCTCCAGCTCATGGCCCGGCGCCACGCGCACGCTGCGCGCCGCATAGCGGTCCTCGCGCACCGGCCCTGGCGTCACCACGTAGACGCGCGCGCCGTGATGGTGGTAGTTTAAGCGGATGCGGAAGGACAGCAGCGGGTGCTGCTGCGCCAGGTCGCGGCCAACTACCAGCACCGCGCGGCTCGTGTAGAGATCCTCGACCGTCGCCAGCGCGCCGCTGCGGCCGGCCAGCGCCCTCAACAAGCCCGCCACGTCGC
>VFZS01000581.1 GCA_016871095.1 Acidobacteriota bacterium | reverse complement strand
GTGGGCGTGGATACGACCACGCGCCTCCAGACGGTGTGGCAGGTCCGGGTGCTGGCCAACGTGCCTCAGGGCACTACCTGCGCCACGCCCGACGCTCAGATCAAAGGCTGGACCGATATTATTCGCCCTTCGGCCGGGCGCCTCACCACCTCTCCGGTCGGAGTGGCCACGGACCTGGATCCCTGCCCGGTACCGGCCGCGGGCGGTTTCCGCGGCATCGAGAATCGCCTCTACCGCGTCGAGATCCACCAGGGCGGCCCGCTCAGCCAGGCCAGTTTCAAGTGGTCGCGTGACAACGCCTCGATCGCCACCCGGGTGACCGGCATCAGCGCCAGCCGGGACGTGCTGACCGTGGCCCGCACCGGCCGCGACGCCGCGCTGCGCTTCAGCCCCGGCGACTGGATTGAGGTCACCGACGACCACCACGAGTTATACGGCACGCCCGGAATCATGCGCAAGGTGCTGATAGTGGACGACGTGGCGCAGACCGTCACACTGACCACCGCGCTGCCGGCCGGCGAGTTCCACCTCACCAATCCCGCCAGCCGCCATACCCGCATACGGCGCTGGGACCAGAAGGGCCAGGTGCTGGACGCCGCCAACAACGTGGTGGCCGACGTGGACGCCAGCGGCGGGGTCATCCCTATCCCGGCCGGCGGGTCGGTGGTTCTCGAGGACGGCGTGCAGGTGACCTTCAGCGTGAGCGTGGCCGGCGGCGAGTTTCGCAGCGGCGACTACTGGGTGTTCGCCGCGCGCACCGCCGACGCCTCGCTGGAGATCCTCAGCCAGGCCCCGCCGCGCGGCATTCACCATCACTACTGCCGTCTGGCGCTGGTGACCTTTCCCAACACCGTGGTGGACTGCCGGACCTTCTGGCCGCCGGAGTTCGACGGCGGTTGCGACTGCACGGAATGCGTCTCGGCGGAGGCGCACAACAGCGGGATCTTCACTATCCAGATGGCCATGGACCGCGTGCGCGCCGAAGGGGGCAAGGTGTGCCTGGGCCCGGGCATTTTCCAGCTTGGCGTCACGCCAGTGGTGATTGACGGCGCGCAGTCGGTACAGATCCAAGGGCAGGGCTGGCGCACCATCCTGCTGTACACCGGGGCGGACGGAGCGATCCAGGTGGCAAGCGCCGCGGGGCTGGAGATCTCGGAGCTGTGCGTCATCGCCCTCGCGCAGAAGGAACCATCCTGGGCTCTGACGGTGCAGAACTCGCTGCTGGTTCGCGCGGAGCGCTGCACGTTGGTTCAGTGGGGCGGACCCGACACAAGCGGCGCCGCCGTCGGAATCGGCGGAATCCTGATGGAGACCCTCATCCGCGACAACGTTCTGGCGGGGGCGGGCGGCGTGGAGGTCCTGGCCCGCCTGGGAGCGCCGGCCGCGGGGGTGTCGGCGTCGGCCCGCCTGCCGCGGTCGTACACGTTCACCTGGGGCCTCCGCATCGAGGACAACCTCATCTACGGGCGCCGGCGCGGCGTGGTCCTGGGCGGGTTCGCCATCCATCTCGGAGAAACGCGCGTCCGGGGCAACTCGATCTATGGCGTCGCCGAAGCCGCTTTCGTCGCCCTGGGGTGGGTCGCCGCGCCGAGGCTCAGGAACTCGCGCCTGGAGGTGACTGGCAACACCATCCTGACCCGCGGCGCGGGGATCGCCGTGGGCACCGACCACACGCGCATCGAAGGGAACGACATCGCCTCCTCCCGGCCGGGCGCCGAGGCGGCCTATCGCGACGGCATCCTGCTGGTGGCGGGCCTGCTCAAGAAGACGCTGGAGGGCTGCCAGGTGATCGGCAACCGCATCGGCAATCTGGGCGGCGACGGCATCTCGATACGGGCCCCGCTGGTTTCGGCCATCATCCGGCGGAACGTCATCCAGGGGGTGGCCGGCGGCGGCATCGTCATGGAACAGGATGCCGAGGCGGTCTCGCTGAGCATCGAGGACAACCATATCCTCTCCAGCGGCACGCGCAACCTGGACAACCTGCCGCTGAGCGCCGTGCGGGTGAACCGGGCGCGCCACGCGGTGATCACCGGGAACGTGATCGGGCTGTTCGGCGCCGCCGCCGTTCAGAACCCGGCCCGCGCCGGCATCGAGGTGGTGGCCAGCGAGCAGGCGCGCATCGCCGGCAACGAGCTGGTGGGCGTCGGTCCTCCGGGCGCTTTCCTGGGGGTGGGCGCCGGGATCATGGTGCAGAGTCCCTTCACCGTGCTGGAGGTGATCGACAACACCGTCCGCCGCGCCGCCGACACACCCGCCGCGATCGATCCATCGACGTGGTACGGTATCCGGATCGGCGAGCGCGAGGCGCCTACGGCCACGGGTGGAATGTACCCGGTCGCCGTCAGCCTGGCCGCCGACGAATACGTGTTCGTCGGCGCCCGTTCCGCTGCCGTGCTCACGGTGGGCCGGGTGACGATAGGGGTCCGCGGCAACGTGGTGGACTCTTACGGCGCCGGGGCGGCGATCGACGTGGCGGCGCCGGGAACCACGACTCTGGGCGAGAACCGCTGCTATCAGGTCAACCCCGCCGGCCGCGTCACCACGGTCGTGGACCTGGATGCCTCGCGGGTCGTCGCCAGCGGAAACCACCTGGAACGCACGCCGCGGAGCGAGTCGCTGGCGCTCCGTATTTCCGTGCCCAACGGGCCGTTCACGGTTTACGGGAACATCACCGCCGGCACGATTCGGGTGAACAATGCAGGGCTGCCCGCTCCGTGGGATGCCCTGAACGTGATGGCGTTTTAGGATCAGAGAAGGGAGCCAAGGGTTATGCGATATGCCGTTCTTCAGGAAGGCGAGGACTTGAGCGCGCTTACCCGCCGCGTATTCCGCTCGCGCAGCCGCCTCGCCATGGACGATGCCGAGCAGCGGATTCTGAAGGCGAACCCGCGGCTGGCCAAGGCCGAGGGGCTGAAGCCGGGGACGCTGGTGGTGGTGCCCGAAGTCACCGGCGTGACAGCGACCGAGGAGGCCGTGGGCGGCGCGGAGGTCGCCACTCAGTTGCTTGGTGCGCTGAGAGAGATGCTGGGCGATCTCGGCCAGGCGATCACCGCGAATCTCGACCAGCAGGAGGAGGAAGCCAAGTCCACGGTCTCACTGCTGCGCTCCGCCAAGCTGACCCGGCTCGCCGAGAAGCACCCGGCCCTCAAGGAGCGCCTCCCCGAGGCGGTCAAGACGGCTCAAGGGCAGCTCAACCAGGTCAAGGCGCTGCGCGCCCAGCAGAAGGATGCCCTGGCCGAATTCGAGAAGGACTTCGAAGAACTCCGCAAGCGCTTCGGCTGACACTGCCCCTTGCGGGGTCCGGCAGCGGCCGCGCTTCAGTAGCCCTTCTGCTTGTCCACCACCTGGAGCAGCGGCTCGCCGGCGGCGAAGCGGCGCAGGTTTTCCTTGAGCAGCGCCATGCGGCGCTCCTGGACGCGGTCGGAGCCGCCCGCGATGTGCGGCGTGATCAGCACGTTCCCAAACTTCCACAGCGCGTGCCCCTTGGGCAGCGGCTCCGGGTCGGTCACGTCCAGGCCCGCGCCGGCCAGGTGCTTGCTGTCCAGCGCCTTCACCAGCGCCTCGGTGCTGTAGAGCTTCCCCCGCGAGACGGCGATGAAGTAGGAACCCTGCTTCATCAGCTCGAACTGGCGGCGGCCCATCATGCCCTCGCTCTCCGGCGTCAGCGGCGCGGAGACGAACACCACGTC
>VFZS01000580.1 GCA_016871095.1 Acidobacteriota bacterium | reverse complement strand
CGTTGGTGAGGTTGAGCGACCAGCCGATGTTGTAGGTCTTGAGCTTGTCGGCTGTGGCGGCGATGTAGGCCCAGCTTCCCGCCACCCAGCAGGCGTAGCTCAGGAAGAAGACTCCGGTGAAGGCCTTCAGGAAGCGCGCCACCGGCGCCCCCAACGCTTTGGCGCCCACGCCCAGCAGCAGCGCCAGGAAGGCGTAGGTGGCGGCCAGCGCCGCCAGCCCCGGCAGGCTGGTGTAGGTCTTGGAGACCGTGCCCAGCGCCTTGCCCAGGCTGGTCCACACGCTGGTGGTGACGGACCAGCCCAGCAGGTCGGCCCCGGCCAGCCCGGCCAGCGCCAGCAGGAATACCAACAGGCCGATCCAGACTGCCAGCCAATCTTCGGAGATGCGGGAGGCTTTCTGCTCCATGGGCGTTTCTCAGTGGACAGCGGGGACAGACGGAAGCGTCCCCGCGGGGACGCTTCCGTCTGTCCCCGGTTCCTCCAGGCTCTCCCGGACGGAGAGAGCGATCTTGTAGAACACCGTAATCATCAGCGCGCCCAGCGCCCAGATGGCCAGCGTGATGGCCACCTCGGGCAGCGTCGGCGCATACGCGGTCACCGCGCCCAGCGGCGAGGGCACGAAACCGCCCACGATCAGGATAATGCCCTTGTCAATCCACAACGACAGGAAAACGATGCCGCAGGTCAGCGCCAGCACCTTCTCGTTGCGGCGCGCCCTGGGAACGATCAGCAGAGGCAGCGCCACCACGGCCAGGGTCATGGATACCCACATCCAGGGAACCAGCCCGGCGGAGCCTTCCAGACCGTGGAGCAGGTAGTGGAAGTGCTCCAGGTGCTCGGGGATCTGGCTGTAGAAGGCGGTGAAGAACTCCATGGCCACGAAGAACACGTTGATGAGCATGGCGTAGGCGACGATCAGCGCGAGCTTCTGGATCGGCTCCTTGCCGGGGTCGAACCTGGTGAGCTTGCGAATGACCAGGCACAGCAGGATCAGCAGCGCCGGGCCGGCGGAGAAGGCCGAAGCCAGGAAGCGCGGAGCGAGAATCGCGGTCAGCCACAGCGAGCGGCCGGGCAGACCGCTATAGAGGAACGCGGTCACAGTGTGAATGCTGACGGCCCAGGGGATGGAGAGCAGAATCACCGGCTTGATCCAGGCCGGCGGGGCGACGCCTTTGCGCTCGGCGCTCAAGGTAACCAGCGCGATCACGCCGTTGAGCAGCAGGTAGCCGCCCAGCGAGACGAAGTCCCAGAACATGATCGAGTTGAGCGTGGGGTGCAGCATCATGTTCAGCACGCGCGTGGGCTGGCCCATGTCCACGAAGACGAACAGCATGCACATGGTCACCGCGGAGATGGCCAGGAATTCACCCAGGATGGTGATCCTGG
Source organism: Acidobacteriota bacterium (assembly GCA_016871095.1). Classification (GTDB taxonomy): domain Bacteria; phylum Acidobacteriota; class Terriglobia; order Bryobacterales; family Bryobacteraceae; genus VFZS01. The sequence goes on along the minus strand of VFZS01000580.1, from coordinate 2,308 downwards.
CGAACGCCTTGAAGTTGTGCAGGTAATAGGGCAGCACCACCATGACCGCGGAGGCGGCCACGCCCACCAGGAAGGTGAACTGGGCGATGTAGAGTCCCCAGGAGATGTCGCGGTTCAAGCCGGTGACGCCCAAGCCCTGCTGGAACTGATGCAGCCAGCCCAGCAGGCCCAGCCCGAGCAGCGCCATAAGGGCGAGGACCCAGAGCCAGTATCTGCGGCTGCCGGTGATAGCCTTTTCAAACATGAACATGGGGCCACCTCACACGATGTAGAAGATCTGGGGCTGGGTGCCCAGCTCGGGCTTGCGGCGGATGGTGTAACGGGCGCGCAGCAGCTTGCGCACCTCGGAATCGGGATCGGCCAGATTGCCGAACACCAGGGCCTTGTCCGGGCAGGCCTCGACGCAGGCGGGGGGACGCCCCTGCGCCAGGCGCGCCTCGCAGAAGGTGCATTTCTCGACCACGCCCTTGCTGCGGGTGGGGAAGTCCGCGGTCAGCTCCAGGAGGTGCGGGCGCGGGTCCACCCAGTTGAAACTGCGCGAGCCGTAAGGACAGGCGGCCACGCAGTAGCGGCAACCGATGCAGCGGTGCCAGTCCATCATCACCAGGCCGTCCTCGCGCTTCCAGGTGGCGCGGGTGGGACACACCCGCACGCAGGGCGGATTGTCGCAGTGGTTGCACAGCACCAGCACCGGCTTGTCCTTGAAGGTCTCGGCGGTGTACTCGTTGCGCTGAGAGGGAAAGGCGCGCTCGTAACGCTCCTTCCAGATCCAGGCGACCTGGTGATTGGGCCGCGGCAGGGTGGGCACGTTGTGCGCGCGGTGGCAGGCCTGGATGCACCTGGTGCAACCCTGGTCGCGCAGGCATTTCTGAGCGTCCACCACCATGGCCCAGCGCCTGGGCGCCACGGCGGCCATCAGTCTGCGGCCGGCTTGCGCAAGCGCGGCGAGGCCGGTCATCCGGAAGAAAGCTTGCCGTGTGATGGTCATGGCGCGCTCCTGGAACCGCTCCCTGACGGTCGCGGCTCGGAAGCCGATACCGAGCCACGCGCGTAAGCAAGTGGTCCGGCGAGCGTTGACGAACCGCTTCCTGACGGTCGCGGCTCGGAAGCCGATACCGAGCCACGCGCGTAAGCAAGTGGTCCGGCGAGCGTTGACGAACCGCTTCCTGACGGTCGCGGCTCGGAAGCGGCTGCCGAGCCGTGAGCGAGCGGTTTGACTAGCTTGGGGTCCACGTGGCAATCCCAGCAGTAGGGGCTGCGGACCGCAGCGTAGTTGTGGCAGCGGTCGCAGAAGTCCTCCTTGACGGTATGACATTTCAGCATGCAGGTTCCGGTAAGGCTGACGGTGTAGACCTTGCCGTCGGGCGCGCGGTAGGTGCGATTGCCCTCCCGCACCACCTGCTCGCGCCAGTCCACCAGCAGGTCCATGTGGGAGGCGCGCATGTAGGCCGTGGGCGCCACGCACTGTTTCTCCGTGGCCGGCAGCTTGATGTCCGGACCTCTCGAGGTGGCGCCCCGCGCCAGGTTGTACCAGGCGGGGAAGGTGACCAGGCCCAGGAAGAGGGCCAGGCCGGTCAGGATGATGCCTCGGTCTCGCATGGCACTAGGCCTCCTTGCCGGGGAGCGGTTCGCCCCTCAGGTCGGTGGTGCGCCGCTCGCCCTCCATGATGAGCGCGTTGCCCACCAGCTCGTGCACGCCGGCCACCTCCACGCCGCCCACCCAGTAATCCACCAGGGCGGGCAGGGTGGCCTTGTCGATGGCGCAGATGCACGTGAGCAGGTTCACGCCGTGTTGCTCCTTGACGTAGCGCACGGCGTTGGCCCGCGGCAGCCCGCCGCGCAGCCGCATCTCGAGGTTCTCGTCGGTGCCCAGCCCCGAACCCGAGCCGCAGCAGAAGGTCTGCTCCCGGATGGTGTTCTCCGGCATTTCGTGGAAGTGGTTGGAGACGCTCCGCAGGATGTAGCGCGGCTCCTCGAGGAGGCCCATGGCGCGCGCCGGGTTGCAGGAGTCGTGGAAGGTGACGCGCCAGTTGTCGTTGCGAGCGGGGTCCAGCTTCAGCTTGCCATGCCGGATCAGGTCCGCCGTGAACTCGCAGATGTGCACCATCCTGGAGGAGCGGGCGTTCTCGAAGCGGGTCCCGGTCAGCGGGGAGACCGGCTCCTCCAGGAAGTCCGCCGGGCCGTTCATGGTGTCCATGTACTGGTGCAGCACCCTCCACATGTGCCCGCACTCACCGCCCAGGATCCACTTCACCTTCAGCCGCTGGGCCTCCGAGTAAACCTTGGCGTTCAGCTTCTTGATCAGCTC
>VFZS01000579.1 GCA_016871095.1 Acidobacteriota bacterium | reverse complement strand
TTCGGCTGGGCGCGCTCGTATTCCCGTCCAATCCGCCGGGCCATCAGCGTGAGTTGTAGGTCGAAGTCCACTTTCAAGCCCACCATGGAGGACAGCGCGTCCAGGTGAAAGAACTGGATCGCCTCCAAGCCAGTCACATAATACCCATCGGATAACTCACGTCACGGTCTGCTATCCCTTTCACCCGCTTCACGGTCAGACGCTGCGCGTCGCGCGTGTCAAAGAAACCGGCAAGGGCGAAGAGTTGCACTGCGAGCTGCCCAACGGCTCCAAGGGCGCGATCCCGGTCTGGATGCTGGACGCTGCCTATTGCGCCAGGGTGCAGATCGGCGACCCGGTTGTCGAAGGGAGCGCGCTCGAGGAGCTATGCCGCCTGGTTCAACTGTTGGAGGCTTCGCGGGCGAGCGCCTCCGCATGTGCGGATACGACCGCCGTGAGGAACAATCGCGATGGGAGGTCCGATGCCGAAAAGAATCGAACTCAAGCCGAAACAAATGCCGCTGGAGTTGTTCGCGGAGGAAACCGTCGTCCACCTGTCCCCCAGCCAGGAAGCGGAACTGGGCGGGGCCCTGGCGGATCTGCTGCTGCAACCCCAGGAAGACGAGGCGGGACGGGTGGGAGGTGAGCGATGAACTCTCAAGAGAAGATCACCGCGGAACATCTGCAGCGCCGAGCCATCGTCTACGTGCGGCAATCGACGGTGACGCAACTGCAACACAACCGGGAGAGTCAGCTCCGGCAATACGGTCTGGCCGAGCGGGCCCGGGCGAATGGCTTCGCGCAGGTGGAGACGATCGACGACGATCTGGGCCGGTCGGGGTCGGGGCTGGAAGACCGGCCGGGATTTCAGAGATTGGTGGGAGAAGTCTGCTCGGGCCAGGTCGGCGCGGTGTATTGCATCGAGGCGTCCCGGCTGGCGCGCAACGGCCGCGACTGGCATCATCTGATCGAGTTGTGCGGCCTGGTGGGGGCGCTGGTGGTCGACCCCGATGGCGCATACGATCCTCGGTTGGTGAACGACCGGCTCCTGCTTGGCTTGAAAGGCACGATGAACGAGTTCGAGTTGAATCTGTTGCGGCAACGCTCGCTGGAGGCGATGCGGCAGAAGGCCAAGCGGGGCGAACTGCAATGCGGACTGCCCGTGGGCTACGTCTGGAGCCAGGAGGGAAAGATCCTCAAGGACGCGGACCGCCGCGTCCAGCAGGCGCTGGAAACGATCTTCGCGAAGTTCGAAGAAACCGGCAGCGTTCGTCAGGCGCTGCTGTATTTCCGGGGTGAAAGGATCTCTCTGCCGGCGATTGTCTACGATCAGTACGGACGGAGGCTGGAATGGAAGCTGCCGTCCTACCCGACGCTGCATGCGGTGATCAGCAACCCGGCCTACGCCGGTGCCTACGCCTACGGCAAGACGGAAGCGCGGATCCGAGTCGAACACGGGCGGGCCCACAAGACCATTGGCCACCACAAGCCGAGGGATCAATGGACGGCTTTCATCAAGGACCACCACGAGGGCTACATCAGTTGGGAGCGATACGAGCGCAATCAGAGCATCCTGGCCGAGAACAATTTCATGCGGGGGCCCGAGAGCCGCAAGGCGGGGCGCGGCGGCCAGAGCCTGCTGACGGGCCTGCTGCGCTGCGGACGTTGCGGCCGCATGCTGTACACCTATTACACGGGGCGAAAGCCGGGTTGGTGCCGCTACATTTGCCGCGGCGCAAAGATCACCCACGGCGAGGATGCCTGCATCTCTTTCTCCAACACTCGCCCGGACCTGGAGGTGGCGCGAGCGATTCTGCGCGCCGTGGAACCGCGTGCCATCGAGGCGGCGGTCGGCGCTGCCAGCCAGATCGCCGAGCGGCAGAACCGGCGGCGCGAAGCCTTGCGCCTGGAACTGGAACAGGTGCGCTATCAGGCGCAATTGGCGGCGCGGCGGTACGAGAGCGTGGATCCCGGCAACCGGCTGGTCGCCGACGAGTTGGAGGCGCGGTGGAACGTGGCGCTACGGCGCGTCCAGGAAGTGGAGGAGCAACTCGGCGTGATCGACGCGTCGGCGAGCCTCGCGCCGGCCCTGGACAGAGAGAGACTGCTGCGGTTGGCTCACGATCTGCCGCAGGTGTGGGAGAACTGCGAGGAGATGAGCCTGAAGCAGCGCATCGCGCGGATTCTGATTCACGAGATCGTGGTCGACATCGACGAGCGCGCGAACGAAGTGGTGATGAAGATCCACTGGATGGGCGGCCGTCACACCGAAGTCCGAATCGTCAAGCCGAAGACGGGAGAGCACGGCCACCGGACGGACAAGCAGGCAGTGGAAATCGTGGAGCAAATGGCCGGCCGCTTTCCGGACGAAACGATCGCGGCGACGCTCAACCGGCTGGGCCTGAAAACGGGCGCGGGCAATACGTGGCGCAAGGATCGCGTGTGCACGCTGCGGAGCAAACGAGGGTGGCCGAACTTTGACCGCACGAAACGGGAGACGTCCGGCTTGCTCACGGCATTGCAGGCCGCCGCGAAGCTCGGCATCGATCATCGAACCGTGCGCGCGCTGATTGCCGAAGGAGCCATCCCGGGCGAACAGGTGGTCCGCTTCGCGCCTTGGCAGATCCCCGCCGAGGCCCTTGAGACGCCGTCGGTGTTGGATCGCGTCCGTAAGATCAAGCGCCGCGAAGCGGTACGCGCAGGCAACGGGAAGAACCGCGACACCCGGACCCTGCCGCTGCCGGGATTTGATTGGCAGGAATAGCCGATGAACTGGCCGCGTGAAGACGCAGATCGGTTGGGGCGGAGTCCATGGCATAATCGACACAGCCATGGAGCAGGAGCCGCAAACCCCGCCGATTCCGCTCGAAGCGTTAGTGCGGCTGAGGGACCTCCTGGATTCCCTCCATCCAGGCGAGGGCGCGCCCCCGTCGATGAAACCGGAGAGCCGAGAGCACGAGCCCCATGAGCATGGTCCATCGGAGCAATCCGCGGCAAGAGGATTTTAACGTTTTCACTCACATACCGAGGTGATGCATCATGTCGTCGGCTTGTCGAAGATGTTGTTTTCAATCAGCATGCGCTGGGCATAGCGCGTGATCAGGGCTGCTTGGCCGATCTTGAGGTTATTGGTCACCAGCACGGTGGGTTCCTCGTGCCCCAGATCGATCACCGTCAACTGCCGCAGCAGGCCCTCATAGCCCTTGAGGGTGATGTGCTCGTCCAGCACGCGCGGGGTGCGATAGGTCCGGGTCAGCGAGTTCAGGGTGATCCGCTGCCAGGCGGAAGCCGGGCGGCTGTAGATCTGCCCCAGCATCTTCCGCGAGCGGCGGCGCAAGGTGATGAAGAAGATGCCCTGCTGGTTCAGTTGGGACAGGTTTTCATGCGTGGTGAGCTGGGAATCAAAGATGAGTTCGGCCGGCAGTTCCCCGGTGTGGCGCTTCCAGAACTCGATGAAGCGCAGGATCTCATCGGCCTGCTCCGCTTTGGGAATGCCGGCGTTGGCATAGCGCAACACACGCTGCTCGGCATCGCGCGCCAGGAACACCAGGATGCCCTGCTGGCGTCGGCTGCGGCTGGAAACATAGTGCTTTTCCAGCGGCTCGGTGGCGGTGTTGGCTGGCGCCGTATGAAAATCTAAATCGAGCGAGGTTCCGTGGGGCAAGCCGATCCCTTCGATCTGCTCGAACCAGGCGTCCATCAACCGCAGATTGGCGCGATGGTCCACTCGCGAACTG
>VFZS01000578.1 GCA_016871095.1 Acidobacteriota bacterium | reverse complement strand
GCCAGGACCTGGGGCAGATCTTGAAGGGCGTCGAGCGGCGCTACAACGATGCCCGGACGCTGGCGGTGCGCTTCGAGCAGACCTACACGGCCCAGCAGCGCCGGCGCAGCGAGCGCGGGGAGCTGTTCCTGCGCAAGCCCGGGCGCATGCGCTGGCAGTACTCGAACCCGCCCGGCAAGCTGTTCGTCAGCGACGGCAAGACCTTCTACCTCTACACGCCGGACAACCATCGGGTCGAGCGCACCCGCGTCAAGGAGAGCGAGGACTGGCGTGCGCCGCTGGCCTTTCTGCTGGGCCGGCTGGATTTCGAGCGCGACTTCAAGCGTTTCCTGGTGCGGCCCGAGGGGGCGGCTACCTGGATCGTGGCCGAGCCGCGCTCCGACCGGCTGGCCTACACCCAGGTGGGTTTCCTGGTGAACAGCTCTTTCGAGATCCTGCGCCTGGAGATCACCGGGCAGGACCGCTCGGTGATGGAGTACCGCTTCGAAGCCGAGCGGCTCAACCCGCCGCTTGAGGAGGGTCTGTTCCGCTTCCAGCCCCCGGCGGGGGCGGAGGTGGTGGACACCGAAAGCGGACAGGGGTGACACCCGGGCGGAGGATCAGCCCTCCCTCGGCAGCAGCCTGATCGCGCTCAGGTTCACCGTGAAGAGCCGGTCCTCGCCCGGCGCCCGCCACACCGGCGAGGCCAGGATCTCCACGAGGTACTCCGGCGCTTCGGGCAGGTTCTTCTCCAGCACGAACAGGCCGGGACGGTCGAGCTTCCAGCGTCCCACGCGGCGGGCATTGGCCCGGATCTCCAGCGTCACGCGCCGCTGCTCGGAGAAGGCCAGCTCATGCGCGAAGCCGCGGATCCGCAAGCGCGGCGCTCCGGGCCGCATCTTTCGGAGGATGGCGGCGGCGCGAGGTCCCATCCACCGGAAGTTGTTGTCGTTCTCGCCCTCCAGCTCGTAGAAGCCGTCCACCAGACCGAGCTCGTGACCGGGCCGGGAGAAATCCAGCGTGTCCGGCCGGCTGCCGGGATACAGCTCGGCCTTCTCGGCGGAGGGCATCAACGTGTAGACTCCACCCTCGCTGCCGACCGCGAAGCCGCACCCTGCGCAGGCCAGCCGGTCGCGCGCCGGGCGGCGGAGGCTGTGCCCGCAGTCGGGACAGGCCAGCACGCTCTCGAACTCATCGGCGGAAAAGGTGACCGGCTGGGCCAGCCGGCCTGCCTTGCGGGCGCAAGCAGCCAAAGTGCCGCCCAACAGAGCGGCGGCTCGCTCGCTTCCGCCGCCGCTACCCGCCCGCGCCACCATCCGGCGCACCGCCTGGTTGGCCCAGCCCTGATCGCGGACGAATACGTCGCAGCGCTGCTCGGCAAAGTGGCGGCCGAGCATCTGCTTCCAGCGCCGCAGCCCGGTACGGTGATTCTGGCGTATGCCGAAGCTCGCTTCCTGGCGCGCGCCCACGACATCCTTCACCAGATAGTCCAGAACACCCCACTGGTAGAGTCTCCGCTCCCAGGGTTTCATTCGGTCCGGGTAGGGGCAGCGGTACAGGCGCAGGGAGAGCAGCCGGCGGATGGGTTCCTCGGCGCAGAAAAAGACCCCGCCCGGCGCCAGAACGCGGGCCACTTCGCGGAGCACGCTGTCGATGTCCATGAACTGGCTGAGCATCTGAAACGCCAGCACGGACCGCAGCGAGCCGTTCCGGAAGGGCAGGCGCAGGGCGTCGCCCGCAATCAGGACGGGTGCTCGCGCCAGGTTCCATCGCTGCCTCAGGCAAGCGCCGTGGCGCAGGGCATCGGCCGAGAGGTCCAGGGCGAATCCATCCGCGGTGAAGTGATTCGCCAGCAGGTAGCTGGTGTGGCCGGCGTTGGCGCCGATCTCCAGGAAAGGCGACAGCTCTCCGATGAAGTCCAGGTGCTTCTCAATCAACGAGCCGCGGCGCGAGTTCTCTTCAGCGTACGCGGCGACCGCGCGTTCGGGCTCGCCCATGGAGGCGAACCGGTGGAAAGCCACCTGTGCCCGCTTGACAGCGAGCGTTTGAGCGTGCCGCATTTCCCACACCGGGGCTGAGCGGGTAAGTGTACTCCCCAGACCGGCAGGGCGTAAATACAGTAATGGTTGTATTTCCTCCCGAGGCGCGAAGGCCGCTCGGCGGCTCGGGGGAGCCGCCCTGCCAAGCTGCGGGCCGGGTCCTGCTCCGCAGAAAGGCTTGCACGCGGGGAGGGGGGCGAGCGTCTGTAACTGTGTGGTTCCGCTCGGTGAAGGAGTGTTTGCCGGGCGGGCGGCAACGGGTTGATCCATGGCCGAATGGGTGCTGAAGGTCGCCGACGCGCGGGGGGAGATCCACCACCACACGGTGGAGGCCGAAACCGAGCAGGAGCTGCGCGACAAGTACACCCAGCAGGGGTACCTGGTCTACTCGGTGCGGCGGCGAGGCGGGGTGGCGGCTTTGCCCGCGCTGTCGGGGCGGCGCCCCCGGCTGAACATGGAGCGCTTCCTGGTCTTCAACCAGCAGTTCGTGACGCTGGTGAAGGCGGGTCTGCCCATCCTGAAGGGCCTGGAACTGCTGGCCGAGCGGCTCACCGATCCGCGCCTGAGCCAGCACATCAGCGCGGTGCGCGACGAGGTGCGCAACGGGGCGCTGCTGTCGGAGGCGTTCCGGCGGCAGGGAGTGTTTCCGGGCATCTATGTTACCTCGGTGATGGCGGGAGAGAAGAGCGGCAGCCTGGCGGAGGTGCTGGACCGCTACGTGGCCTATCAGAAGCTGGCCCTGGCGGTGCGTAAGAAGCTGATTCTGTCGCTGATCTACCCATCGCTGCTGGTGGCGCTGGTGATCGGGCTGGTAGTGTTCCTCATCACCTACGTGGTGCCGAGCTTCGCGGAGCTGTACAAGAGCCTGTCGGCGCAGCTTCCGCAGGTGACGCTGATCCTGATCGCGGTGGGTACTACGGCGCGCAACTACGTGCTGGCGGGGGTGGCGGCGCTGGCCGTGGCGGCGGTGGCGTTCCGCTTCTGGGCGCGCGGGGAAGCCGCGGCCGAGAAGGTGGACCGGATCAAGCTGCGCACTCCGCTGGCCGGGGAGATCTGGATCAAGTACCAGGTGGCGCAGTTCGCCCGCATCTTGGGCACTCTGCTGGTGGGCGGCATTCCGCTGGTGCAGGCGCTGGAGACCGCCTCCGAGTCGGTAGGCTCGGGGCTGCTGCGCAAGGCCCTCCAGAAGACCGAGCGGCTGGTGAAGGAAGGGCAGCCGCTATCGGCGGGGCTGACGGCTACGGGCATCATTCCCGGGCTGGCCGTCGATATGATTGAGGTAGGGGAATCCACCGGGGCACTCCCTACCATGCTGGCCAGCGTGGCCGAGTTCTATGAGGACGACGTCAACACGCGCCTGACCGCGGCGCTGTCGCTGATCGAGCCTTCGATCATGATCTTCATGGGGATGTTTGTGGCCTTCGTGCTGGTGGCGCTGTATCTGCCCATCTTCTCGCTGGCGGATACGTTGAGGTGAGAACTCACCTGCCGCCTCACTCAAAGACCGGCGCCAGCCTGGCCAGCACCTCGTCCATAATCGCCTCGGGAACGCTTTCCAGCTTCTTGCTGCCCCGCGCGCCCAGATCGAGCGCGCGCGGCTGATCGCACCGGACCACGCCCATCGGCTTAGTTCCGGCGCCCGTCAGTGGGACAGCGAACCCCGCGGTCCGCGCGAAATCCCCGCCTCTGGTGATGGGGAGGACCACGGGCGCCTTGGTCAGG
>VFZS01000577.1 GCA_016871095.1 Acidobacteriota bacterium | reverse complement strand
TCCGGGATGCGCTTGAAGCGGACCGTCGCCAGGGGCTGGGCCAGAGCGGAAGCGGCCAGGCAGAGTAGCAGTGTAACGGACCTCATTGGCTTTTTGCTTGACAGCACCGAGTTCCAGCCTAACAGGTCGCCTGGGGTTCCGCAATCTGCATGTTCAGCCGTATGCGCTCGGTAGTCAAGTCGATCCCCTGTCCTGCGAACGAGACCGCCCGCCTGGCAGCATTAGCCGCCCAGCCTCACATCGCGGTACTCTCAAGTGAGACCATGTTGCTCCCACGACGCCTTTTCCTCGCCACCGCCGCGGCTCCGCTCGCCCGCCTGCGCGCGCAGCCCCCCAAGCCGCGCCTGCCCCGCAAGGACTGCTTCTTCGGCATCCACTTCGACCTGCACCCGCAGAAGCGCGACACCGCGCTGGGCCGTGACGTCACCGAGGAGATGATTGAACGGTTTCTGGCCCAGGTGAAGCCCGACTACGTGCAGTACGATTGCAAGGGGCACGCCGGCTACCTGGGATATCCCTCCAAGGTGGGCACGTCCTCGCCCGGCATCGTCAAGGACTCGCTCGAAATCTGGCGGCGCGTCACGGCCCGCCACGGCGTGGCCCTGTTCATTCACTTCTCCGGCGTGTGGGACTCGCTGGCCGTCGAGCAGCATCCCGAATGGGCGCGCGGGCGCCCCGACGGCAAGCCCGAACCCAATCAGACCAGCACCTTCGGCCCTTACGTGGATGAGCTGATGATCCCGCAGTTAAAGGAGGCCGCGGCGCGTTACGACCTGGACGGCGCCTGGGTGGACGGCGAATGCTGGGCCACCAACCCCGACTACTCGCCCGCCGCCGCCCGCGCCTTTCGCGAGGCCACCGCCATCTCCGAGTTGCCCAAGGGTCCCCGGGATCGCGGCTGGCTCGAGTTTCTCGAATTCAACCGCGCTCAATTCCGCAGGCATGTCCGGCACTACGTGGACGCGCTGCATGCCGCCCGCCCCGGCTTTCAGATAGCCAGTAACTGGCTGTATTCGACCATGGTGCCGGAACGCCCGGACTTACCCGTGGATTACATCTCCGGCGACTATCTCGGCAACGCCAGTATCTCGACGGCGCGGCTGGAGGCCCGCTACATGTCTCAGACCGGCATGCCCTGGGACCTCATGGCCTGGGGCTTCGTCAGCGGGCGCGCCACGCCCGTCGGCCCGGTGCACAAGCCCGCGGCGCAGCTCCAGCAGGAAGCCGCGGTGGTGCTGGCGCAGGGCGGCGGCTTCCAGATCTACTACCAGCCCACCCGCACCGGCCATATCGACGACCGCCACACCGGCGTGATGTCCCGCGTGGCGCGCTTCTGCCGCGCCCGGCAGGCGCTCAGCCACAAGACCGACACCGTGCCGCAGGTGGGTGTGGTCTTCTCCACGCGCAGCCTTTACCGCGCCGCGGGAAAGCTCTTCGGCGGCTGGGGCGCGGCCTCCAACCCGGCCCGCGGCTGGGTGGATGCGCTGCTCGAGAATCACTACTCCGTGGACGTGCTGCCCGAATGGAAACTCGAGCAGATGGCCCGCTCCTATCCGCTCATCGTGGCCCCCGATTGGCCCGACCTCGGCGAGAAAGTGCGGGACGTTCTCGCCGGGTACGTCAAGCAGGGCGGCCAGCTCCTCGTCGCGGGCGCGGCCAATGCCGTCCTGTTCCGCGACTTACTCCAGGTCAAGCTGTCCGGCCAGGCCGCGGATCAGCTCGCCTTCGTTCCCGGCGAAGAAGTCTTTGCCAACGTCAAGGGGATCTGGCAGCACGTGGAGCTGGCGGGCGCCGAAGCGCTGTTCGAACGCTATCCCACCTGCGACTCGACGCGAGACGGCAAGTGCGCCGCCACTTTCAACCGCGTGGCTGCGGGCGCCGTCGTCGCCGTCTACGGCCCCATCGGCACGGTGTTCGCCACCACGCACGCCGCCGCGGTGCGGCAGGTGGCGCGCCGCCTGGTGGAGCGGCTGTTCACGCCCACGATCTCGATGGAAGGCCCGCCCACCGTGGAAATGGCGCTGCGCAAGAAGGGCGACATGCTGCTGGTCCACTTGCTCAACAGCACTGCCATGCAGGTAGCCGGGGAGTACGTGAATACCGACTTCATTCCGCCGGTCGGGCCGCTACGGCTGAGCCTGCGGCTGAAGAACCGGCCGCGGCGCGCCACCTTCCATCCGGAAGGCCGTGCGCTCGCCGGGGTATGGAAGGACGGCGTCTGGAGCGCGCTCATCGACCGCCTGGAGATTCACGGCCTGCTGGCGCTGGAGGGCGCCGGGCCGGCGTAGTAGCCGGTGCGCGTGCGCACCGTGAGCGGCTGCGAGCCTTGCGCCGTCACGCGGATGCGGCGATAGCCTCCATCCAGTGCCTGGTTCGACGGCGTGTAGGCCAGGGTGTACTGATTGCGGATGTCCCGCGCCACCTCCAGAGCCACCCGCTCCGCTTGGGCCACGTCGTCGAGATACCAGGATTGCCCCCCGGTGGCGTGGGTCAGCGCATCGAGATCGCTCCTGGCGCGCGCGGTGGCCTCCCGGCTCGCCTCGCCCAGCAGCCCCAGCGCGTAGACCAGGATCCCGGTCTGCGGCGCGGCCCGCACCAGGTACTTCAACTCGATCGAGCTGGCGTTGTCCTCGCCGTCGGTCACCACCAGGATCACCTTCTTGTCGCGCTCGCCCCGGACCCACAGGTGCTCCAGGGCCAGGCGCACGGCGTCGCGCATGGCGGTGATCCCCTGGGGCTCGGCGCGGCCCAGTCCCTCTTCCAGGCGGGCGATCTGGTTGGTGAACTCGGTATCCAGCCAGGACCGCTCGTTGAAGTTGATGATGAAGACTTCGTCCTGCGGGTGCGAGGCGCGCACCAGCGCCAGCGCCGCCGCCTTAACCTTCTCGCGCTTGCCCAGCATGCTGCCGCTGGCGTCAATCACCAGGCCCAGCGACACGGGCGCATCCTCCCGCCGGAACACCTTGATGTGCTGCTCGACGCCATCCTCGAAGATGTGGAAAGCGCTCTGCGGCAGGTCCGTCACCAGGTCGCCGCCGGGGCCCACCACCGTGGCGTGCAGCACCACCAGCCGCGCGTCGCTGCGGAAGACGAAGCCCGGTTCTTCGACCTGTGTCCAGGCGGGGAGGCCCAGCCAGCAGGCCCACCACGCCAGCGTGACGGCGCGCCACATCCTCTGTCCAATTGTATCTGGCGCGGCGATGAGATAGCATCTCACCAAGGAAGGAGAATCGCATGAGGAGCTTTTCGCGCCGCGTGTTCCTGGGGAGCGCCACGGCCGCCGCCGCCCTGCGCGCCGCCGCGGCCCCCAATGATCGCATCCGCTTCGGTCTGGTCGGCGCGGGCGGCCGGGGGCGGGGCCTGCTTGGTTCCTTCCTCGAGAACCCCGAGGTGGACTGCGCGGCCCTCTGCGACGTGGACGACGCCCAGATCGCCAAGGGCGTGGCCCTGGCCGAAAAGCTGCGCAACGCGCGCCCGGCCGCGGTGAAGGATTTCCGCCGCCTCATCGACCGCAAGGACGTGGACTTCGTGGTGGTCGCTACTCCCGATCACTGGCACGCCCTGCCCACCGTCTATGCCTGCCAGGCGGGCAAGGACGTTTACTGCGAGAAGCCCCTGGCCACCACCATCTGGGAGGGCCGCCGGATGCTGGAGGCCGCGCGGCGTCACAACCGCGTGGTGCAGATGGGCACGCAGTGGCGCAGCGGCGCGCACTTCCGCGAGGCCGTCGAGTTCGTGCAGTC
>VFZS01000576.1 GCA_016871095.1 Acidobacteriota bacterium | reverse complement strand
GATTGGGGATAGTGAACTTCTGAAAGATTGTCCACGTTTCGAGGGGCGAGACAGTTCATGCGCGCCTTGTCAGGACGTTCAACGCCAACACGTATACGAAGCCGAGCGAGAAGTGTCAAGCGTTTGTTGGCCAAGATGTTGACCCCCAAACCGGGTGCGTGACCGCTCTTGTCCGGGTGGCGCCGTTGCTCCGAGCGAGCCCGACTGCCGGACGGGTCTGGTGAAGGCGCAAGCAGGGCTTGCGCCCTCCACAGAACATACCGGGTTCGGCGAGCGGGCGGCGCCCGATGAACGCCTTGGCTCCGAAGGCGTTAGTTTGACATTCCGTGACATTCGACAAGAGCGGTCGTGTACCCGCAAAAACCTTGAGGCTTGACAATGACCACGAGATTGGGTATAAGGCGCCCAGCGTTAAGTCCTGAATAGCACAAGGGATGTGTCTGTTTTCCCTTCCCCGGGGCCCCTCTGCGGCAAGAGCCAGGAACTTCCACTGCCTGTCTGAAGGACCTCGAGGCAAGTCCACGATCCAGGGAGTGTGCGCGGGCGCTGAACCTCAAGGTCAAAAGGGATTTGATTCGACAGTTCGGCGTGACCCAGAAAGGAGGCCAACGATAGCGCGGCGGCTGATTCGGTTGAGCGAGAAGGAACAAGCGATCGTGCAGAGAACTCGCCAAGAGCATGCCGATTGGCGGGTTCGGCAGAAGATGAATGTGTTGTGGGTGCTGCACTTGGGTTACACACGGAAAGAAGCGGCTGAGATCGTGGGGCGGTCGCGAGGCGCCGTGCAGCGTTATGTGGCGGAGTACCGAAAGGGCGGGTTGGAGGCCTTGGCGCGGCGGGCCGGCCGTGTGGGGCCTGTGTGCGATTTGGAGGCGCACCGGGACGAGTTGCGGCAATCGTTTCGGGACCAGCCCGTGCGCAGCGTGGCGGAAGCGGCCGACCGCATTGAACGGCTGACGGGAGTGCGCCGGGGGCCGACTCAGGTGCGGATGTTTCTCAAGCGGTGCGGTCTGAGTTGGCAACGGCTCGCGGCGATCCCCGTGCCCCCCAAGAGGAGCGTGGAGGAGCACGTGGCCGAGCAGGAGCGTTTTCACGATGAGAAGTTGAAACCGGCGTTGGAGGCGGCGCTGGCGGGGCAGGGGCACGTGTTCTTTGTGGACGCGGCCCACTTCGTCTTCGGGACGTTCTTGTGCTGCCTGTGGTCGTTCACGCGGCTGTTCGTGCGCGCGGCGTCGGGGCGTCAGCGGCTGAACGTGCTGGGCGCGTGGAACGCGGTGACGCGGGAACTGATCGCGGTGACCAACACCACGGTCGTGAACACCAAGACGATGTGCGAGTTACTCCGCACGATCGCCGCGCAGGGCTTGGCCGGGCCGGTCACGGTGGTCTTGGACAACGCTCGCTACCAACGCAACGCCGTGGTGCAAGCGCTCGCGGCTCAACTGAAGATCACGTTGTTGTACTTGCCGTCCTACTCGCCGAACCTGAACCTGATCGAACGGTTGTGGAGGTTCATCAGACACGAAGCCCTCTACGGCCGCTACCACGCGACGTTCCGCGACTTCCAAACCGCCATCCACACGTGCCTTGCCGAACTCCACACCCGTCACACCCCGGCGCTTGAGAAGCGCATGACCCTCAACTTCCAGACCTTCGAGAATGTCTCACTGCTGGCCGCGTGAGGTATATGTGGCCGCGAACGCACAGCAGCCCTTCCCCTCCCCCTTGATGGGGGAGGCTGGGTGGGGGTGATTGTCACGACCGCCAGAATCGCTTCGCACAATGAAGCGACAAGCGCGCTCGTGAGAATCACCCGCCCCCAGCCCCGCCCGTCAAGGGCGGGGAGTAAGGTTGCTGCCGAGGCGGAGCGTCTTGAGCAGTGACATGAGAATTCACGATACCCGTCTTTGGGGATTTGGTCATTCGGGTTTGTTTCGGATTTCGATATTCGGATTTCGGATTTGGCCGCGCAGCAGGGTGGTGGAAGCGTCCCGCTTGCCTGGCCCCCAGAGAATCACTGCATCCCCCTTTTCTCCCCCGAAGAGGCGCGGCTCCTACGCCCCCAGTCTCTCCAGCAACAGTCCCAGTTCGGCCGCGTCGAAGAACTGGAGTTCGGGATCCGTGGCGAGGCCGGGGTTGTGGTCGCCGGCCAGGACGGATTGGAGTGTGGCGATCAACGCCTTCACGAACGGCGGCGCTTGGGGATGGGAGGCGAGTTGAGTCAGTGCCTCGCTGGCCTCGCGCGTCTGGTTCTGCTGGATGGCTTGGGCGACCAGGTCGAAGAGTTGGGCGCGGTTACTCTGGCTGACGCCGCCGGCGCGACGATAGGCCAAGTAGCTCTGGATCGCGTGTTGCCGGGCGGCCCGCGCGGCCTCGGCATAGCCGGTCGCGCGCTCAAGGTCTTCCAGATGCGACCATGCCTTCCAGGGCTCGGCGGCATGGCCGAAAGGCTTCTTGCACTCTATCGCCCGCCGGAGTTCGTGCCGGGCTTCGTCGTAGCGCCGGAGCTCGATGAGCGTGCCAGCAAGGTTGCTTCGGTCCTTGCCTTCGTTCACGAGGTCTTTCAGCCGCACATCAACTTCCGCGGCTTGCCGGTAGAACGTCACCGCGTCCTCCAACCGATTCGTCCTGCCGTAGAGATTACCCAGTTGACCGAGACTGGATGCCTGTTCGGCCAGCATGTTCTCGCGGACGGAAATGGCCAGCGCTTGGCGATAGGCCTGCTCGGCGGGTTCAAACTGGCCGGCTTGCTCATGCACCATCCCGATCTGGTGGCAGACCGCACCCACCTGGCGCGGTTCACCCAACGCCGCGAAGGTATCGCGCGCTTCGGCGTTGATTTCGAGCGCCTCGGCATAACGCTCCTGCAACATCCGCACGGTGCCGAGTTGGAATTTCCCGGCGGCAACATCTCTGGTTCGGCCCTTCTTCTCGTCGAGCTTGATGGCTTTTTCATACGCCGCTGCCGCGGCATCCAATCGGCCCAAGTCGCGCAGGCAATCGCCGGTTTCCGTGATGGCGACGGCGGCCATGCGCTCGGCGCTGGCATCGCCGGCGTCGGCCAGGTGCCAGAACCGGCGTTGCGCTTCCGCGAGCGGTTCCAAGGCGGCCTCCGCGGCGCCTCCCCTCCTCAACACCCGCGCAAGCAGCCAGGAGACGTAGGCAAGGTCGTATGCCGCTCGGGGATAGGCGGTCTCGCCGGCCGCGCGGCAGTTGTTCAGGAGTTGTTGCGCGGCCGCGTGCGCGGCCGGCAGGTCCCCGCGTTCCAGCAGCCGGTCAATGGTGGCCGACTCGGTCAGGTAGCGGGCATGGCTCCAGTCGCCCAGGTGCCGCGCAGCCTGTTCGCGCACACGCGTCGCCACGGCCAGGGCTTGGGGCCGACCGAGGTTGGCAACCAAGGTTTCCACGTTTCTTGCTAAGGCTACCACGAGTTCCGGCGGCCACTGGGCCTGGACCGCTTCCAGCATCCCGAGGATGTTAGGCAGTTCCAGCCGCGTCAGGTGCGCGGCGAGGTGGGCATTCGTTTGCGCTTCCTGATAGAGGTAGCCCGTCAGTTGCGCCATCGCCTCCGCCCAGCGCGACCGGGTGGCGTCCGCCTCGGCAGGGCTCATCTCGCCGAGCAGATACGGCGGCAGGCCGGGGTCGAGCTGCAGATGGCCGTAGCCCATGTCTTCGCCCAGGCCGACTTCAATCAGTTCGATGGCCAATCGGCGAGCTTCGTCAACCTCGATTCCCGCGAGCTCTGCCC
>VFZS01000575.1 GCA_016871095.1 Acidobacteriota bacterium | reverse complement strand
CAGCACCACGTGGCGCGCTGGGAAACGGCCGACTTCCTCCAGGACCTGCTCCACGGTTCGCCGGCGGCCCTCCGGACGCCACGACGCGTACGGCGTGTCGCACCAGACGCACCGCAGGTTGCACCCGCTCAGGCGCACGAATGCCGACGGGACGCCCACCAAGCCCCCTTCGCCTTGCACGGAGTAGAAGATCTCGGCGACCTTCACAGCGCGTACTCCAACGGATCCTCGATCCCGGCCTCGCTAAAGCCCTTCCGTCGCAGCAGGCAGCTATCGCACTGCCCGCAGGCGCGTCCGCCGGGAGCCGGGTCGTAGCAGCTCCACGTCAAGCGGAACTCCACACCCAACTCATGCGCCCACCGGACAATCTGGGCCTTCGAAAGCTGGATCAGGGGCGCATGAATGCTGACCCGCAGGCGTCCCTCGACACCGGCCTTGGTGGCCAGGTTGGCCATGCGCTCGAAAGCCTGGACGTACTCGGGCCGGCAGTCGGGGTATCCCGAGTAGTCCAGCGCGTTCACGCCGATGAATAAGTCTCCGGTCTCCAGCGTCTCCGCCCAAGCCAGCGCGCAGGCCAGGAAAACAGTGTTGCGGGCCGGAACGTAAGTGGCAGGGACCCCCTGCCCGATACGGGCCGGTTCCCTGCCCTTCGGAACCGGATCTTCTCCCGTCAGCGCCGAGCCGCCGATGGCACGCAGGTCCACCCTCACCACGAGGTGTCGAGATGCACCGAGCGACAGGGCCACACGCGCGGCGGCCTCCAGTTCTACGCGGTGCCTCTGCCCGTAGTCGATCGACAGGGCGCAGCAGTCGAAGCCCTCCTGGCGCGCCACGGCCATGGCGGTTGAGGAGTCCAGCCCCCCGCTGAGCAAACAGACGGCTCTGCGCTGAGAGCTCATTTCGGTAGCCTCAAGACCAGGACGAAGCCCAGGAGGGGGAACGCCGCCAGCCCGGCCAGAACCGCGTGCAGCGAGAAGACATCCGCCAGCATTCCAGTCAGTGGGACGAAGATCAAGCCCGCCGTGCCCCAGGCAAAACCCATCATCAACGCGGAGACCGTCCCCATCTGCCCCGGCACCAGTTCCTGGGCCATTACCACATTTACCGGGATCGTAAACAGCAGCACCAACCCGCCGGCCAGCAAGCCGAAGACGGAGACCCATCCGTGCCCGAAGAAAAACAGCGCCAGCAAGGGCGTCGCGCCGATCATCGAGATCAGGATCACCTGTCGCCCTCCCAGCCGGTCAGCCAGGTGGCCCCCGGCGAATCCCCCGACCGCTCCACAAGCCAGGTACAACGACAGCATGTAGCTGGCCGTGGCCGTCGAGTAGCCGCGCTCCAGGTGCAGGTACAGGGGGATCAACTGGGCGAAGGTCACCTGCACAATCGAACGAACGAACACCAGCAGGAACAGGATCGCCATGGGCTTCCAGACGGCCAGCAGAGGCCGCCAGTCCGACCTGGAATGTGCTTTAACTGTGCCGCCGTAAACACCTGGAAGCAAAGCCATTAATAGTGCTGAACAAAGCACCCCGGGGATCGCCGCCCAGTAGGCCTGTCCCAGCCCCCACCGCTGGGCGATGACCGAGAAGAACGTTGGCCCCAGGGCGAAGCCCAGCGTTCCCGCGCTGATGAAGATAGCCATCGCCCCGCCCCGGCGCACCCGCACCCCTGCCGCCGCCACCGCCGACGCCTGCGGGTGAAACGACGCCACGCCCGCTCCACCCAGGCACACCATCAACACCAGCCCGCCGTAGCTCGGAGCCAAGCCCAGCGCCGAGATGAACAAGCCCGCCACCGCTGGACCCAGCGCGGCGAACAGACGTGTGCGGAAGCGATCCGCGAGGTAGCCATACACCGGCTGCATCACCGACGAGGAGGTCACCAGCGCCCCGCCCAGGATGCCCGCGTCCGTGAGGCTCATCCGAAACTGACGGACCAGCAAGGGCTGTAGCGCTCCCAGGGCCCCGGAATACAGATCCACGAAAAAATGCCCTAACGACAGCAGCGCCAGGGTGAACCCGACCCGGCCGGCCTGATCCCTGGCGGGGGGACTGGTTTCAATGACCGTCTCTCTTGGGATCATCAGGAGGACTTTCTGGTATTATATGATGGCAGCGGGTTCGGGTTCTCAAGACTCCGTCCGCCCGGCGCAACGCCATCATAGGGTTGGGGTTATGACCAGTATGCGGCTGCGGCTGTGTGTGACTCTGGTGTTGTGCGCCGGAACGGTCTGCGCGCAGGCGCCCACCGGCCCGGTGATCAGCCCGCGTGGGGTGATCAACGCTTTCACCCAGCAACCGGCACCCTCGACGGCCCCGCAGGGAGGCATCATCCACATCCTCGGGCTGAATCTGGGGCCGCCCGGTGGCGTGAAATCCACCGGGGCGCCCCTGCCGGTTCAGTTGGGCGACCCGCCCATCGAGGTGCTCATCAACGGCAAGCAGGCGCCCCTGCTGTCGGCGCAACCCGAGCGCATCGTCGCACAGATTCCCTGGGAAGCCGATCCCGGGCTGGCGCAGGTGGTGGTGCGGCGCGGCGGGATCGAGAGCAAGCCGGCCCGAGTCATCATCAATGCGCTGGCCCCCTCGGTGCGCACGGAGGCAGGCGCCGGCTTCGGCGAGGTATTTGGCCAGCTCAAAGGGGAGGCACTGACCTTCACCGGCTTCGGCCTGGGCCCGACACAGCCCCGTGTCGCCACCGGCGAGGCAGCCCCCGAGGACCCGCCCACCCGTCCCCGCCTTCCCGTGGCCGCCTTTGTGGGCGGACTGCCCGCCCGGGCCGCCGCCGTGCTGTCCAAGGAGCGGGTCGGGGAGTTCGACATCCGCATTCAGGTTCCCGCCGGCGCCCAGCCCGGCGACATCCTCACGCTGACCGCCGGAAACAGTTCCACCGGGGTTCGCTCCGCCAATCGAGCCACCTACCAGAAGCTCTCCGCGGCCGAGCTGCAATACGTTCCGGCCCCGACAGGTGCTCCGGAGTTCCGCAGCCTGGTGACGTCGGACCTGCGCGGCAGCTTCGTGATTGCCAGCGCCGCGCGTCAGGAGAACGGCTGCTATCCCAGCTTCGTTTTCGACCTGGCCCGCAGGAGGGCCGACAAGATCGAGGAGTGCCTCACCACGCCGGCCCGCAACGCGGCCACTCCGGTGGTCGCCGGCACAGACGGCTCCGCGTTGGCAGCCCTGGCTGGTCCCCCTGTCGCGGAGCCCCCCGCCGGCATCAGCTCGAAGGTGATGCTGTTCAGCCCGGTCAGGGACGCCATGACGGTCGAACTCGAAGCCGCCGCTTCGAACCTGGTTTCGGCGCCCGGAGGAGACTTCGAGGCTGTGCTGCCCGGCACCCCACCGCAGCGTGTGCTCATAGACTCGGAAACCGGGGAGACGCAGGTTGCCGCGCCAGCGGCTGGCGGAGGGACTCAGCCCGCCCAGATCAACCTGGCCGCCCTGAAGATCGATCTCGGAGACGGCCTCACGCACGTGTTGGGGCTGGCAGGACTGCCGCAGAATCAGTTCGCGGTGATCGTTGCCGATGACGCCGACAACCCCAAGAAAGCCAAGATCGCGGTGCTGAATCCCAGAGGCGAGGTTCTCGGCACCGTGGACTTCCCGGACGGCTGGGCGCCGTTGGTAGCGCCGCCCCCGCCCCAGCGACCCGCCGCGCAGGCCGGCGGGGCCGCCGTTGGCCTGAGGCGCATCAGCGTTAACTTCGACCCGCAGAAGGGCGTGTTCTACGTGCTCGTGCGTACCCCGGACAAC
>VFZS01000574.1 GCA_016871095.1 Acidobacteriota bacterium | reverse complement strand
ACAAGCGGATCCGCCTCAAGCTCACCTCGGCGTACAGAGGGCTCCACAACGAGCTGCACCAGCGCGGGCATTATCACGACCACACGCCCGTGACCGCGCATCCATAGGAGGAGATTGGCTTCACCCTGGATGTCCGTTCTTGACCACTTACTCATAACCTCCTGAAGCCTTCGGACGCCTTTCTCCATGCGGGTTTCAACCACGTGGATCGGAAGAGGCCATTCTGATCAACTCCAGCATCAGAGTGAGGCGGTTGGCGTATACTGAACGGGTCTGGGACACCCAAGATGGAGATCCCGGGTTATACTCGCACCTATGAGCGTCCCAGACAGCGTCTGCGCATACGATGCACCAGAATCTGTGAGCGCCTATGACCGGGACATGGATCTCATGCATCCGCTCCGGCACAAGATGGCTGCGGTCATCTTGGAGGTTCTTCCATTTCCGCGAGAGGCGCCGGTCGGATTCCTGGACCTTGGCGCCGGTACGGGCTTCCTGACAGATCGAGTCCTCCAGGCGTGGCCGAACGCCACCATCATCGCCATCGACGGGGCCGCCGCCATGGTGGAGCTGGCTCGGGCGCGTTTGGCCGATTCAGCATCTCGCGTCCGCTTCGTCGTCGCCGACTTCCGCGCCTTACCCGCGGGACTCTGCGCTCCCGGTTCGCTGGACGCCGTTGTCTCCGCCTACGCTCTCCACCATCTCACTGGCGGGGAGAAGCGCGACCTCATCGCACGGGCGCTTACCTGGCTCCGGCCTGGAGGTTGGTTTCTCAACGCGGATCTTACCCGGGCAATGGACCCTGCTGTCGAGCAGCGGATTCAGCAACTCAGGGTCAGTGGCATTCTTCAGCGCAAGCCCGCCGGTGATCCGCGTTTCCTTGATGACATCACCACCCGCGCATTTCTGGATGAGCTCGAACTGCGCGACCAGGATCGTCCGCTTCCATTGTCCGAGGACATCGCCTTGGCCAGGGAAGCGGGCCTTGTTTCCGCCGAGGTTCTGTGGAAGGAGTACCGCGAGGCTGTCTGCGGTGGGCCTTTCAACACTCACGCCAGCCACTGACGCGGTCCCGTTACTGGCGGATCTGGTCCCCACTGCACTTGGCCACGGCCGGGACGATGCCGTTGGTCGCGTCCCACATCGCCAGGCGCTCGACCGGCGCCGTCACAGTCCCGTTTCACTTGTTTCTCGTTCTCAAGACGAATTCCTTTGGTTCGGAATAGCCGAGGATCACCTTCTTCGGATCGGCCGGATCCGGCTTCTCGCCGAGGTAGAAGCGGATGTTCAGACTGCGCGCGTCGCAATCGTATAGCGCGTACCATAGCGTCCGGTTGACTCCGGGCCGGGCGGCCACCGGCGGAATGGCCACACTCGCGTTGATTTCTCGAATCTCCGCGAGACTGAATTTCGTCTTGGCGGTTGTGGCCGTCACCAGCTTTTGGTAGCGCGCAACGCTCCATTCGCGTCCCTTCACCGGCCTTGCGACGAGGTGATTCGTAACGCATTGGGGTCCCTTCCCATCCGTGATCAGGCACCGGTTGCGAATAGGGGAGAATTCGAAGACAAAGGACTTCCCGAAGCGGTCCCCCACGATGTAGTGACAGGGTATCAGCGTGTAGTAGTGCTTCAAGGAAAGCAGCGCCGCCTTGGCCTCGTCGGCGGTCTTGCAGTTGTCCAGCACATAGCGCACGCACTGGATTTCGTGAAAACCGACCTCGTCGCCTGGTTCCCTTCCAACCCCTTCCGTGGTACCGTCGTCCAGGATGGAAACCGTGAGCCCTTCCGAGTTGACTCCATCCAGGACGCCCCCCAAAATGTCGAAGGCGCTCATGGCCAGGGAGGCGTATCCCTTGTTCGGGTGCATCTCGATCAGATAGGGGCGCGCCATGACGGCCATTTCGCCGGGCCGCGGAGCCGTGCCCCGCAGCGTTCCGGTAATGAAGTCATAGTTGCGGCTCATCAGGCTGTGCCCGTTCTCCGTGGTCGAACCGGGATAAAACACCGCTGAGCACGCCGGGCCGGGCATGAAGGACTGCCAGAGGCCCGAGAAGTCGTACTGATCATCCTCGAAAGGCAGGCCGAAGGCCGCCGCCGTCCCCTTCATCCGGTCGAAGTAGGCCGGGTAGTTCCGCGCAAAGTACGTGCGCTTGGAGCGGCTGAGCAAGCGGCTGCTGGATTTCCGGGCTTTGATGCCCTCGCGCATGGCTACGGCGGCCATCTGCTTCCCGATCTCGAAGTCGGAGCCCTTCAGTACTACATGCCGGACCTCCATGAACTGGTCCGGGCTGCCGGCAATCACCGTCTCCCGGGCTTTCGAACCGGCCGCCTGAAGAGCGGCCGGCGACAGCGCCAGCAGCGTCAATGCCGCGCCTGCGATGATCCTCTGAAAGCGATTCATACTCTTTTCCTCCTGACATAAGCACGCACAAACGAGTTCAGTGTTCTCCGACCGCCGGAGTGCGAGAGACCCAAGAGACAATCAGCGCCACGGCGGCCAGGATTGCTGCGGCCGGCAACAGAAGCGCCAGCGAGTGGGACAGCAAAACCGCCATTCGATCGAGCGAGACCTTCGTCTCCGGGGGCAAAACGAGCACACTGGTCAGATACCCGGCGAGGGCGCCAGACATAATGCCGACGATCCTGCCAAGTCTCTGGGCGCGCCTTCGTCTCGCGCGCACCAGTAGAGTCGCCGTTGCCCAGATCATATGGCTTGAAGTAACGCCAATCTCTTTGCCCGCCCGGTCACGCTGAAGCAGAGACGTCACTTCCGCGGCCGCGCGGCAGCTCTCGCAGGACGCCAGGTGCGCCGGCCAGGCGCCATCGGGCCTTCCGCTCATGACCGCGGCAACCACTTCCTCTTCCCGGCTGCAAGGCATGGTCTTCATGACTTTCTCTCGCTCATGGCACTGTATCCCTGGATGCTGCTGATGAACTTCTGCCGCGCCCGGAACAGCAGCACCTTGGCGCTCTTTTCTCTGATGCCGGTTATTTCGGCGATCTCCCGATGGGAGTATCCCTCGGCATACGCCAGCCACACCAGCGATCTCTGCATGATGCTCATGCTCGCCAAGGCTTTGGACACGTCGATCTTCTCGGCGACTGCCTCCATCGATACCGTGGGGATCGTCTCCTCCCGGTCGAGAGGCATCCACTCGCCCGTCACCGCGCCGCGACGCCACAGGTCCCGGACAATGTTCGTGACCGTGGTAAACACATAGGATTTCAACTGCCTGTCCGACAGCCCATCCGGCGCCGATGTGAGCAGACGCAGCCAGGCTTCCTGCGTAACATCCTCCACCTGGGAACACCAGCCGATCAGGCTGCCCACGTAACGGGTCACGTCGGCGGAGGTTTCCCGGTATACCGACTCAAACCGCGGCCGGTCTATCATGGAATGGGCCGCTCTGCGGTCTACGTGCGGTGGCTCTCGGATCCCCCAGCCCGCCGTTCCCAGAGCATGGTTACCAGCGCCGTCACCCAGAGGCCCACTGCCATGCTGACCGCAACCGTTCCCGAGAAGATCAGAACGTCCATCACCTCTCTATCTGCCCTGCTCTGGGCTACGGGAAGAAGGCGCATGGCGACAAAGAAGCCGCATCCGACAAATGCCAGCAGGATTCCGGCCTGCACCAGACGGAGATTGGTTCTGGGACGACTCACACCTGGAGATGCGGAATCGTAAAGCATCACCTGGCCCTCTCTGCTCTGAAGAAAAGCCACGAATTCACCGGCAGAGCCGAACTTATCCAGGGCGCTGCAC
>VFZS01000573.1 GCA_016871095.1 Acidobacteriota bacterium | reverse complement strand
CGAGCCGAGTCTGCAGCTTTACCTTCGCGTTTTCGGACAGCGACTGAACTTCTCACAGCTTCCCGACGGCGTTCGAAACACGGTTGGCTGGCTGGCGGATTTCATGATGCGGCAGGACTTGATGGAGTGGGATCCGGCGCTGAAGGGGAGGCGCCCTGGCATCCTCTTGCTCGACGAAGTGGACGCCCACCTGCACCCCCGCTGGCAGCGAACGCTGCTTCCGGCCATGCGGGCGGCATTGCCGGATGTGCAAATCATCGTGACCTCGCACTCGCCGTTCGTGATCTCCTCGTGCGCCGGGGCGCGCGTTCACATGCTCGAACTGGACGAGCGCACGGGCCGCGCGCACGCCCTTCCTCCCGTGGATGCTCCCTTCGGGGCGAGCGTAATGGCAACCCTCAAGGACATCTTCGGTGTCAGCAGCCGGTTCGACGTTGACACCCAGAGGAAGCTCGAAGAGTGGAATGAGCTCTTGCGGAAGGAAGCGGTGGCTGCCCTGCCGCCGCGCGACCGAAAGCGGCTGAATGAAGTGACCGCGGAACTCTCTCAACGCAGCGAAGAGCTTCGGTCCATCGTCGGCGTTCGTCTGCCACCGGGCCGCAACTCGAGATCAAAACGCTCCAAACGACGACAGCGAATGGCCGGCTGAGACCATCATGGTGCGAACGCCCCGGCACGAGTCGGCTCCGCAGCAGCTCGTCAGGAACAAAGCGCGCTGGACGCCCCGCTGGGAGGAGATGTGTGCCGGAACCAAGAAGGCCGACTGGGCCACCAGGGCGGCAAAGAAGGCCCTCCACCCGGCCCTCGGACGCCTGGCTCATGGCAAGTGCGTTTTCTGCGAGAGCCTTCTCGGTGTGACCACACCTTTGCAGATCGAGCACTACGTCGCGAAGACTCTCAGACCCGACCTGGCCTTCGAGTGGACGAACCTTCTCCCCGCGTGCAGGGAGTGCAATGGCGCGAAGAGCGACGCAGACCACCAGGGCGCTCTGCTCAAGCCTGACGAGGAGGACCCGGAGCCCTACTTCTGGATCAACGCGGGCACGGGCGAGTTAGAGCCGCATCCCCGCCTCGACGAGGCGGGCCGCCAGCGCGCTCTCCAAACGATCGCTATCTGCAACCTGCAACGCGGCCCACTCTGTGTGAAGCGCCTGGACACCTGGCAACGAGCTGGCGACTGGCTCAACAAGGCCGCAGCACACCCTGACGAGAGAGAACGGTTACTGAATCCGCGCACCGAGTACAAATTGGCAACGCGGCAGGCGTTCGAGCGAGGCGCACGCAATGACCTCGCCGCCGAGGACCGGCGGCGGTTCGAGGCGCCCCCTCAGACCACCTCTTCCTTGACCGGGTCCCAGCGGACTTTGCGCTCGCGGCGGTAGGCTTCCACCGACATCACCACCGCGGCGGCTTCCTCGAAGGCGCGGTCCACGTCGCAGCGCGGGCGCTGACCGGTGCGGATGCAGTCCAGGAAGTCCTGCATGTGGTTGGTGATCTCCAGCTCGCCCTTCTTGAAAGAGTAGTCGGGCGGCACGGGGAAATCCTGGACCTGAATGCCGGTCTGCTCGGCCAGCTTGCGCGCCCGGGCCAGCCGGTCCTTATGCTCCGGCTTCCACTGGGCGCCGTAGGTGCGGCAGAACTGCGGCGAAACTTCGAGCGTCTTCTCGCGGCCCAGAATCTGGCTTACCTCACCGACGTGCCGGTTGTGGAAGGAGCAGCCAAAGGTGAAAGCCAGCTCCTTGCTCGGGTAGTCGAACAGCACGTGCCACATGTCGGGCACCTCGCGGCCGTCCTTCCAGAAGTACAGCCCGCCCTGGGTCTGGGCCGTCTCCGGGATGCCCATGCCCATTACCATGTTCACCCCGTCCCAGACGTGGCTCATCAGGTCGCCGGCGATGCCGGTCGAGTACTCCCACCACATGCGCCACAGGAAGAAGCGCCGGGCATCGAAGGGCCGCTTGGGAGCGTTGGCGATGAAACGCTCCCAGTCGATGGTGTCCGGCCCGGCGTCCTTGGGCATCTCCTGGATGTTGTACTCGGTGAAAAACTGCCACTCGGGCCACGCGCTGGTGCGGTCGATGTAGGTGCGCACCAGCGTGACCTTGCCCAGTTCGCCGGCGCGGTAGATCTCGCTGGCGCGATGGAAGGTCGGCAGGCTGTTGTAATTGTGCCCGCACTGTAGGACCACGCCGTTGTCCTTGACCGCCTTGCGGATGGCCTTGGCCTCCTCCAGGGTGCGGCACAGGCCCTTCTCCACGTACACGTGTTTCTTGGCCTGGGCGGCGCGCACGGTCATGGGGGCGTGCCAGAAGTCCGGCGTGGCGATGATCACGGCGTCCACGTCCGGATCGGTGACCGCCTTCTCCCAATCCCGCACGATCCTGGCGTTGGGGTTGCGGCAGAACTCCTTGGCGCGCTTGATGTTGCCCTCGTAGATGTCGCAGATCACGCGCATCTCGGTGTTGGGGAGGATCTGGGTCTCGCGCATCAGGTAGAAGCCGCGGGTGCCGACTCCCACCACCGCGATGCCCAGCTTGTCGTTGGGGCCGCGCTGGGCCAGGACGGCGGGCGCGCCCGCCAGCGCCGCGGCGCCCTTCAGAAAATCACGCCTTTCGATGCCGGTTCCTTCACTCATGAGTTCTCCTGTTTCGTCTCCGATGATACACCTATGAAGCGCAGCACGTCCTTGCAGGACGAGCGCGCGCTCACTCCGCCCACGAACATGCAGCTTCGGGCGGCCGCGGCGTTGGCGAAGCGGGCCGCCAACCGTCGGCGCCTCCGTCTTGGCCCGCACTCCCGCCGCTCTGGGGCAGCGACTCGTCTGGTCCTCAGGCCCACTTTGCCCCCGGAGGCTGCCAAGTGCGCTAAGAGTGCCTGAACCAACAGTGCGCGATCGAACTTCTGAATCCCACTGTGGGGGATGCGCGTCGATATTCCTGGTTTTGGTCCCTCGCTCCTCGTCAGCGCCCCGCAATACCTCTACCAGCTTCGAGACTTTCCCCGCCAGTCAGAGCCGACACAAACCCCGATAGCCCTGCCAGCCACACTGCCATTTGCAGTCCTGTGCCACCCTCCCTGCCGTCGGCTTTGCCGGGAAGCAAAAACAATATCTTGCACTTCTGTTTGGTTCGTGCCACATTTGGGGCCAAGGCAGCGCAGCGCAGCGTGTGCGAGCCTGGATTGTCTGGGCAGGATGAGCGGCGCACTTCGTGTGTTGATCGTGGAGGATTCTCCCGGCGACGCCGAGCAGCTACTGCGGCAGCTCCGGCGGGCCGGCTACGAACCGTGCCACCAACGCGTGCAAACCGCCGAGGCACTGAAGGCCGCGCTCCGCGAGCGAGTCTGGGATGTGGTGGTGGCGGACCACCATCTTCCCAGCTTCAGCGCGCCGGCCGCCTTGAGGATTGTACGGGAGAGCGGACTCGATCTGCCATTCCTGATCCTCTCGGGCGTCGTCACTGACGAGGAGGCAGTGGCGGCCATGAGGGCCGGCGCGCACGACTACATCCGGAAGGACAACCCGGCGCGGCTCATCCCCGCCATCACGCGCGAAGTGCGTGAAGCCGAGATCCGATGCAAAGGCAGAGGGCTCGAAGAGGCGCTCCGCCAGGCGCAGAAGATGGAAGTGATTGGGCATTTCGCGGGCGTGCTGGCGCATGAATTCAGCAGCATCTTGAGTGTCATCACCGGGCATCGCGCCCTGCTGCTGTCGGAATTACCGGAGGACGCTTTCATGCGCTCACAGGTCGACGAAATCCACCGTGCTGCGGAGCGCGCGTCGGTGCTGAAC
>VFZS01000572.1 GCA_016871095.1 Acidobacteriota bacterium | reverse complement strand
GCAGGTGTAGGTGTAGGGACCGGTGCCGGTCTTCTCGACCTTCCCCAGGCCATAGGCCAGCAGCCAGGCCGCGAACTCGCTCGACAGGTACTTCTCCAGCCGGTGCGGACCGCTCTCGATGTGGGACTTGAACAGGGCGGTGGCGAACTCGTGCCCCTTGCCCAGTTCCGGCGCATCGTTCTCGGTGACGAAGCGCGGGCCGGCCAGCTCGACGTTGAGCTTGCCCAGCCGCCAGAGGTCCCCGACCGGGTTGGGCGTAGTGATGTCCGCCTGCTTCTTCTTGCCGAAGCCGATCAACAACTCTCGAATGTTTGCCATTGCTCACTCCTCCGTCTCAGGCATCTCCGATCTCCCGGAGGCTCAAATTCACGACAAAATGATCAACGCCCTGCTCATCGGTGACGCGCCCGCAGGCGGGCACATCCATCGGGTAGCAGGAGGGATGGATCTCGGCGTTGAGCAACCGCAGGCTTTCCCCATCCGGCACGCCGTTCACCATCAGCATGAAGAGTCGGTAGTAACTGCTGTCCGGCCCTTCGGGCGCCTCGCGGGCGCGCAGGTAGAGTATCAGCTCGTGCTTCCAGACCTCGTTGCGCCCAAACTGGCCCGGCGAGGTACGCTGCCAGGCCACTACGATCGATGGATGTGGCGCTTCATAGACCGCCGACAGCAGGCTGACGTTGCGCGGGTAGGCGTCGTGGTAGGCGTAGATGCGGGTGGCGTCCCCCTCCATCTCCGCGACCAGTTCCGGGATGG
This sequence comes from Acidobacteriota bacterium, assembly GCA_016871095.1. Lineage (GTDB taxonomy): Bacteria > Acidobacteriota > Terriglobia > Bryobacterales > Bryobacteraceae > VFZS01. Next base: position 3,035 of record VFZS01000572.1, on the reverse strand, counting down.
CGCGCAGCTTGGCGATGAGCGCCTCGACGATCTCACCAGGACTGAGCATCAGAGTTTGTGCAGCACCAGCCGGACGCCGCCCTCGGCGTCGGCATCTACATCGACCACCTTGTAGGTGGTGCTGGCAATCCGGACCTGGTCACCGCGCTGCGGCGGTGCGGGGAGGGCTGACGCGCGGAAGAAGATCGCCGTGTAGACCCCCGGCGTAGTCTCCTCCGTGCGCCGGCCCTCCTCCAGGATGCCGGTGACGGTGAACGGCGCACCGCCCTGCGGCGTGTAGGTGACCTCGCGGCCGAAGGTTGCGAGGACCTGCTCATTGAGTTTGTCCATCAGTGACGCCCAGCCGGCCATGGACGCCTCAGGCGTTCTCGCCTTCCTCCGTTTGCGCGCGCAGCTTACGCAGCGCGCTGGTGAGCGCCCGCGGCATCGGCAGGCCTGCTCGCCCCGTGTTCTCGACGATCGAGATCAGCTCGTGGACGATGTAGAAGCCGACCACCGCAGACGCCAGCGGCACTTCCAGCTTCCAGGCGCGCTCCAGGACACCGCAGGCCGCCACAAGTAGGAGCACCAGCGACTTCTTGGCCATGCCGCGCCAGGAGACATCACTGGAGAGCGAGCGCGTGATGTAGCCGGCGATCAGGCCGCTGGCGATATCCAACGCCATGAGCACCACCAGCGACTGCATCAGGGGATGCAGCTTTCCCCACAGGCTGGCCAGCACGGCGCCGGCCCATTTGAACGCGGTGAGCCAGTTGAACTCGGTGTCCTTCAATTCCGCCTCCAGCAAGACAAAGAGCGGAAACGGACGACTGTAAAGCCGTCCGTTTCCGTCCTGGCCGAACTGCGCCCACCTCGCCACGCCCTGCCTAGCCGAGCCCTGCCTAGCCAGACCGAACCTTGCCGGACCATGCCACACCCAACCAAGCCAGACCGTGCCAAACCTTGCCGCGCCCTACCAAACCCGGTCACACCACGACCGAGCTACAACCGCTCAACTTCAAACCGTCCGAACCGGGGCCGCCAATCGCCGATGCCTTCCAACTCACCGGCGACTGCCAGGAACTGTATCACCTCATCCCCGTTCAGCAGTGCGGGATTGTGCCGCACCTCGATTTCTGCCGACCACTCCCGAAAGATCGGGCGCGTGCGCATCACGGTGGCTTTGCCCACTCTCGCCCCTACGGTGAGCCGAAACTCCTCCCGCTCCCATAGCTCCAGCGGATTCCGCGGGCCGTCGTACTGGAGCGGAAAGGCCCCCAGGCAGAGAATGCCGACCTTAGCCTCTCTCCCGCGCTTCTGGCGCATGGCGCCGCGCACGAGGCAGGCCTCCACGACCTCACCCGGCAAGCAAGGCTCACCCCGGCTGAGGTAGAGGCTTCCCAGGAATTCCAGGCGGGCGATCTCGGCGAAGTCCGCATCGGTTTTCCGGTGTTTCCCAGAGATCTTCCGAATCTCGCGGGCGAAACGGTTCATGGGATCGGCCAACTGACCGGCACGCATCACCAGGGGTACGGCGCCGATGATCCGGAAAGACAAGTTGTCGTATGCCATAGGAAAGAATGTTCTCCGTGGTTGGAATGGTGCGCTGGGTGTCTGTCGGAACGAGAACGCGTACGCTGTATTGCTGCTGATCCAGATGAGCGGTGATGGCCTCGTGGCACCCGCGGCAGAGGGTGGTCAGATCATCAACGGTCTCGGTACCCCAAACGGCCGGGTAGCGGCGGTGGTGGACCTCAAGATCTTCGGCGCTGTTGCAGGTGCGACAACGATACCCGTCGTGCTGCAGCGCCTGTTCCCGAAGTGCCCACCACCGCCGAGTCTTGAGATACGCCGCGTACTCGTCGTTTGGCTGCACGTGACTTATGCTTACGCCTTCGTGCCTTTGACCAGAATTTCCGGTCGCAAGCAGATCGGCAGCGGGTTCGATTGGGTGTGGAGGTCGGTACCCCGCTCGAACTTGCGCGGGGCCTGCTTGGCGTACAGCGGCAAGCCCAGCGTGTTGGCGGTCTCGTTGAAATCCGCCGGCGCGAAGTAGGTGCGGAAGGTGGTGGCCGTACCCAGCGGGAAGAAGTGCGCCTCATCGTCGGCGATGAACTTGCGCACGGTGCCCGCCGGATCGGTGGCCTGGCCGCGGTACTCCTCGAAGGTGATCCCACCGAAGCTGAAGTTGGTGCGGTTGTCGGTGAACAGGATCTGCCCCTGCTGCCAGCGGGCGTAGGCTTCCTTCACCTTGGCGTGCGTGGTCAAAGCGTCGAAGAACCCCGGCGAACACAGGCAGTAGATGCCTGTCATGAACTCGCCCCGCAGGTTGTCCTCGATGTGGCGCTTGACCTCGAGGACCTTGAGCAAGATCTCAGTGGTGCCACTGGTCAGGCCGAACGAGACGGCCTTCGCAGAGATGGAGAACGCGTCGTAGAGATCGCAAATGACCGAGCCATCCGCGTCCAGGATCACGCCCTTGAGCGCGCCCATCCGCAGGTGCTCCAAGGTGATCGCGTGCTTGTTGCGCATGGTCTGGAGCTTCTGGGCGATCAGGGCGGCCAGCGCCTCGACCTCGTTCTCCGAACCGAAGGCCCGGAGGCCCTGCACCTCCTCGGGTAGCACCACGTCATCGTGCGGAATGTGCGGGATCACGAAGGAGCGCACCTTGCGCTTGCCCTGGGTGCCGAGCGTGCCCGGCGCGCCCACCGGCTGCGTGGGCAGCAGGTTCAGCACACCGTTCATCTCTTCGATGAGGATGGTGCGGGTACGGACCCCTTGGGCCGGCATCAGGCCCAATTGCTCGACGCGGCCGAAGTTGTTGGGGATCTTGTTGATGGCGGCGGTCAGAGCCACCATGGTGAAAGCATCGTTGTCAAAAGGGTTCAGCATGTTCGTTTACGCTCCTTGGCGGACCAGGATGCCCAGCGTCTTCAGTTGGGCGATGGCCGCGTTCTTCTGATCGTTGGTGGCGCCGCCCGGCCAGGTGATGCCGTTGTCGGAGACAATGGCATTGCGCACCACGGCCACCCCGGACTTGTCGGCGCCGTCCGGCG
>VFZS01000571.1 GCA_016871095.1 Acidobacteriota bacterium | reverse complement strand
GCCCAGGACGCCGTGGTGCTGTGCATCGACTTCGCCGCGCTGCGCCAGGCCGGATTGCTCGGGATTTTCGAGGGCTCCGACCTGGTTCAGGAACCTGAGTACCGGGCTTTCCGGGAAGGCACCGGCTTCGACTACCTGCGTGATGTGGATTGGCTGGCGGCCTCCTTCCAGCCCGCGGCCTTCCACTGCCTGTTGCGGGGCCGTTTCGACTGGAACCGCCTGAGCGGGTACGTGCGGCAGCAAGGCGGCTCCTGCTACAACTCCTTCTGCCGCGTCGCGGGCAGCACGCCAACTCGTATGATCTCCTACTACCCGGTGGAGCCCGGCCTGATGGGGCTGGCGGTGTCCGCGGACGAATCCGCCGCCGACCGGCTCATGCGCTCCGCCCGGAGCGCTCGCCCCGCCGCCAGGCGGCCCCAGCCGCTATGGCTTTTCATCCCCGCCTCCCGCCTGTCGCAGACCGAGGCCTTGCCCGCCCCTGCCCGGCTGCTGGCGCAGGCGCTGGCTGAAACCGAGGGACTCCTGCTGGCGGCCGGTCCGCGGGACGCCGGGCTCGAGCTTTCCCTGGAAGCCGCCTGCGGCGCTCCCCAGCAGGCCGCCGCGCTGGCCTCCCAGCTCCGGCAGCTCACCGCGCTGCTCGCCCAGGCCATTGCCGCGGAGAAGCGACAGCCCGACCCGCGGGATCTCAGCGGGGTGCTGACCGCAGGCGCCTTCGAGTCCAGAGGTCGCCTGGTCTACGGGCGCTGGCCGCTGCCGCGGGCCTTCCTCCAGAGCCTGGCGGGAGGGACGCAGTAGATGCCCGCTGCGGTCCTCGGCGGCGTGCTGTGCGCTGGCAACCTGGTGCACGACGTGGTGGTCCGTCCGGTGGAGTCTCTGGCCTGGAACACCACCGCCTGGGTGGATTCCATCGAGCAGCACATGGGGGGCAACGGCGCCAGCACGTCCTATGCGCTGGGCATTCTCGGCGTGCCCGTGCGGCTGCTGGCCACCGTGGGCCGGGACTCGCCCGCGGACCTGTGGCTGACCCGGCTGGCCGGAGTGGGCGTGGACGTCGGCGCCGTGGTGCGCTCGCCGGCTCCCACCCCGGCCACCGTGGCGCTGGTGAACTCGCGAGGCGACCGCTTCTTTTTGCATCGCGCCGGGGCCAGCCGCGAGGCTTTCACCGACCCCATCGAGTTCTCCCCCGAGCTGGCCCGCGGCCTGTCGCACTTCCATCTGGCCAATCCCTTCGCCCTGCCCCACATGCGCCGGCATGCCCGCCAGGTGCTGCGGCGCGCCCGTGCCGCCGGCTTGTCCACCTCGCTCGACACCGGATGGGATCACTCCGGGCGCTGGCTGGAAGACCTGGGGCCTTGCCTGCCCGAGACGGACCTGCTGTTTCCCAACGCCGAGGAGGCCTGCCGCCTGGCCGGTCTCGAGGATGTCGCGGCGGCCGCCACTCGCCTGCGCGAACTGGGCGCCGCCAGCGTCATCGTCAAGCTGGGCGCCGCCGGCTGCGAGTTGTTCACCGAGGAGGGCCGACTCCCCGTCCCCGCATTTCACGTGGAAGCACAGGACACCACCGGCGCCGGCGACTGCTTCGTGGGCGGCTTCCTGGCCGCCCTGCACCGCGGCCGCGACTGGCTGGACGCCGCCCGTTTCGCCAACGCCGTGGCCGCCCTCAGCGTCGAGCGGCTGGGCGCCACCACCGGCCTGCGCCCTTTCGATGAGACCGAGGCCTGGATGGCTCAGGCCCGGCCCGCGCCCTACTCCAGCGCCAGCCGGAACCGCCCGAAGTAACCGCTGGTGGTGGGCGAGCTGTGCGCCCAACGCTGGTCGAAGTCCCCGCCCCAGTACCGGTTCTGGAGCGTGGTCCCCAGCGTCGATTCCTCCAGCGGGATGAAGGGGTCGTACCACAGCGTCGCCCCTTGCAGTACGTCGTCCGGCAGCTCCGCCCGCCGCATGGTGAGGCTCAGCATCTCGCCCACGCTCAGGCTGGCGCTCTCCGCCTCCCGGCGGAACCGGATGGGGACCGCGTACACATTGCGCACCTCGCCCAGCAGCCGCCCATACCGCTGCCGCAGCAGCCGCTCGGCCGCCTGCCGCTGCACCGCCGAGGCCGCGCTGTCGAAGAACAGGATGCTGGTGCGGGCCGCCTCGCCCATGCTGAGCGTTCCCTCGCCCACGATGACCGCCGCCATCTTCACGCCCGCCAGCGAAACGCCTTCGTAACCGCCCTCGCGCACCGACCAGGCCAGAATGGCCTCCCGCCCGCCGGTCACGCCCTCCCCGGACCACTCGCAGTAGCACCCGTAGACGTGATTGGAGCGGCCCTCGATGTAATCGCCGCTGACTTCCCGCCGCTGCTGTCCGCAAACCGGCCACGCTAGCAGGGCAACCGTCACACTAAGCCCTACCCGCCGCATGGAAGTGTACCTCGTTTTCTACTATAGCGCCGCTGGCGCGCCTCGGGTTAATGATCCGGCGGGCCCGCTGCCCACAGGGCTCTATTTCCTTCTTGGCCGGGGGCGCGGGGCTGCGTCCGGGGCTTCGGCCACGGCCCGCTTTCGCTCCTCCTCGGAGATGTGCGCGTACGCCGGCAAGGACATTCCGGGAACCCGGATGGGCGCCGGACAGTCCGCGCGCCAGGCCTCCAGCTTCTCCCGCATGGACTCGAGCCGTTCGCGCTGCGTCGCATGCGCGGCCAGGTCGCGGTCCTCCCTGGGGTCGCTCTTGAGGTCGTACAGCTCGAACGGCCCGCTGCCGTCCAGGCTGTTGTCGATCAGCTTGAAGGAGCCTTCCACCAACATCCCCCCACGAAGCTGCGAGAAGCACCGGTTCTTCCACTGTGCCTCAGCGCCGCGCGCCAGCCTCAGGAAGCTCCGGCCCTGCACCCCTTGCGGCGTCTCGATGCCGGCGGTTTCCAGAATCGACGGCGTGAGGTCGGTGTTCTCCACCACCTGGTTCACCACGCGGCCCCCGTTCTCAGAGGATCCTTTCGGCCCTCTCCACAGCAGCGGGATGCGCGCCGAACCCTCGTACTGGATGCCCTTGAACCAGCGGCCCTTGTCGCCCAGCATGTTGCCGTGATCGGCGGTGAACAGCACCAGAGTGCTATCCGCCATCCCCAGCGTCTCCAGCTCCGCCAGCAACTGGCCCACGTGCCGGTCCACGTGGGTGATGGCGCCGTAGTACTTGGCGCTCATGACGCGCATCATCTGCTCGTCGTCCACATAATGCCGCCGCTGCCGGTCCCGCGCCGCCGCGCGCGCCGCCCTGGCATTGGCCGGCAGCTTGGGCAGCGGCATCTGCTTCGGGTCGTACATGCTGAAGTACGGCTCCGGCTCGACCGAGGGCGAGTGCGGCTTCAGGAAACTGGTGAAGAGGAACCACGGCTGCGGCTGGCTCTTGCGGCTGCGCAGGTATTCGAGCGACCGCGCCGTGATCCAGTCCGTCTCGAAATCTTCTTCCGGATAGCGGAACAGGCCCACGTCGCGGCCCAGGGGATCGTCCGGCCAGGGGCACGTGCCCGCCACGATGGGCCACTTGGCCGGCGAGCCGTGCTTCCTGCGCAGGTACTCGTTGTAGCCCAGCTCGGGCGCCGGGCCTTCGCTCGAGAACGTCCAGAACTGGTCGAATCCGTAATCGAAGCGCCGCGGCGTGTAGTGCAGCTTTCCGGCGATGGCCGTGTGATAGCCGTGGCGCTTGAGTATGGAGGGCAGGAAGATCTCGCCGTTATGGGCCGGGATGCCGTTGGCGGTGACCCCGTGCACGTGCGCGTAGCGCCCCGTGAAGGCCGAGGCCCGCGCGGGCGAGCACAC
>VFZS01000570.1 GCA_016871095.1 Acidobacteriota bacterium | reverse complement strand
GCTGAGTGATGTGGTGCGGCACATCGACGGCGACGACGCGAGCCAAGCGGGCCATATGTATTAGGTGGGCACGGCGCCGCCAAAATCTCGGGGAACGTTCCGTCTGTCCCCATCCCTGTCCGCTGCTCGCCTGCGGAGCAGATGGCGTGAACGGAGGAACAGAAGCCGTCCGGCCCAAGGTCCCATGCGAGCTGGCCGGCAGTGTGCTGGAGGATCAGAGCAATGAACTACTCGCTCGCAGGCTCCGGTGGCTCGCAGATGTCCAGGTTCACGCGGTAGTATCTGACCGACACCTTTCTCGAGACCTGGCGCTGCGCAGCGAAAAGCGCCTTGCTCCCGTCGGCCACAATCACGATCCCCCGAACATTCTGGCCCTTCATCGCAAGGTTTCGTTCAACCCAGTCGATGTAGGCAAGGACTTGGCCGATGACCCTGGAATCCGCGTTGCCGCGCTTCAGCTCGATGACGACAAGATCGCCGGTGGTCTTGTCCTTCGCGAGAAGGTCGATGATGCCGACATCGGTCACGTATTGTTGGCCGGGTGTTCCATCTTCGTCGGTGAAGAATTCCAGGTTTCTGCAAAACTCGATATGCGCCCAGTTCTTGACAATCAGGTTCTCGAGATACTCCTCAAGGGGAAATCGCACACCGGCAGGGGCGGCGGGGACCGCTGGCACGACCGCCTCCCCGTCTCCTTCCTCCTCGGGCGCCGGCTCCTGGACGACCTCATGCCCCGCTTCGTGTTCGTCCTTGCTTCTTGCGAGTACGCGTGCAGTGACAAAGATAACGTCCTGCGTGAGCCAGCGGTACTCCTCGTCGTGGAAAGCCAGGCCGCGCGTCAATTCGTCGCGGAGGTTCCGGATCTCGGGCAGCCTCTTGATGTGGGTGCGGAGCGACTCGATGTATGGTTCGAACAACATATACTGCTTGCCCGTGGAAGTACCCTGCGGGACGCTGAACTCGTCGTCGACAAACCTGCAAAACACTTTCCATTCCCGTGGCTTTATGGCATTGCAGACATTCGGGTACCGAAAGCCGAGAAGGAGACTAAGAAAACGCAACCCCACATAGCTGTGCGCGGCAGTGCCCAGTTCTTTATTTCGCCTATCCATCAAGCCCTCAAAGAGCTCGAATGCCTGGTCCATTCGCTCAGCGATGTGCCTGGTCTCGTCAAGGAGCATCCGCAGCGCCTGCCGGGTCTGCTCGGGGTATGTCTCCGCGAAAATCAGCAACATCCTTCTGGGGAAGAACATGTTGCCCACGACAAGGTTGTTGTTTTCGATGGCGCGAGCAAGCATCGCTGCAAGGTCCGGCGCGTCGATGTTGAACTTGCGCTGGAAGGTATCTACGGACCTGAACTTGTAGCCCTCTTCGTCCCGTACGTGAACCTCGGGGGTGATCTGCTCGATGTGCTTGAGGTACAGACTGACCCATTGTTGAAGCTTGGGTTGCGAGATCATAGCAATGGCCTCAGTGGTACCTGAATTATACACGAGAGCTGAGGTCGGGCGGCGCGGCTGAGGCGTGAGGCCATTTGGGGGCCCTGAGAATCCTGCGGTAAAACAAGAGGTTCGCGAAGTTCGCCGCTCCGCGAGCCGATTCTCAGGAGCCACCCAAATGGTTAAGGATCAACAACAGGATAGCCCCCGAACGCCCGTCAATCAAGGGGTTCGTGGAGTCACTCCGGAACCCAATAGAATTGGGGCTTCCACCCCCTATGACTTCGAGGGCCGGAATCTGACCGCCTACGGCGGCCTCTTGCCTGTGGCCACGATGCTGGAGAAACTGGGCTTCCGGCAACTGGTGGAAGAGACGCTCACGGTCAAGCGGCGGACCCGGGCCATGACGATGTATCGCTTCGTGCTGGCCATGGTGCTGGCCTGTTACGTGGGCTTTTCGCGTCTCTTCCATCTGCGCTTCCTGGAGCGGGAGCCGATGCTGACCGGCATCCTCGGGGTGCTGCGGTTGCCGCCGCAATGCACCTTCTGGCGCTTCCTGGCCTCGCTCCACCTGGCTGTGGCGCGGCAACTGCTCCAGGTGCAGCAGCGCATGCGGCAGCGGGTCTGGGAGGCGGCTCACGTGCAACTGACGGAGGTGACCCTGGACACCGACACCACCGTGCATACCCTGTTCGGGCAGCAGATGGGCGGGCGCAAGAGCTACAACCCCAAGAACCGGGGCAAGAAGAGCTATCAGCCCATCCTGACGTTTCTGGCCGAAACCAAGGAGTACGTGGCCGGCGCTCTGCGCACCGGCGACCGCCCCAGCGGGAAGGAAATCGCCGCTCATCTGGACGGCGCCTACGCGGCCCTGCCGGCGACGGTGAAGACGGTCTATGCGCGCGCGGATTCCGGTTTCTATTGCTGGGAGGCGGTGCAGGCCTATGAGAAGAGGAACTGCCGCTTCGTCCTGGTGGCGCGCAAGACGGCGCGGTTGGTGGACCAGTTGAAGGCGGCCGAGTGGAAGTCCTCGCCGCGCACCGACGCCGACGGGCAGTGCGAATTCTGCTACCAGCCGGAAGGATGGGGCCAAGCGTACCGGTTTCTGGCCTTGCGCTATGAGAAGCAACCTGCGGCCGGCGAGGCGGACGCGCCGGAACAGTACCAGTTGTTCGAGACCTCGGAGTACACCTTCCGGGTCTTCGTGACCAACATGGACGCGCCACTGGATGCGCTGGTGGGGTTCTACCGGGGGCGAGCTACGGCCGAAAACCTGATCAAGGAAGCCAACAACGATGCCGGCCTCACGGCGCATCCGTCCAAGCGCTGGATGATGAATGCCAACTGGTTCCAGATGGTGATGCTGGCCTACAACCTGAACTGCTGGCTGCTGCTGTTCAACCGCGAGGAGCACGCGAAGGTGGAGCAGATGCCGCACACCACCCTGGCGACGGCGCGCCTGCGGTTTCTGTTCCTGGCGGCCAAGATCTGGCGGCATGCGGGGCGCGTGGGGGTCCGCTATAGCGACCACTACGAGGAGAAGGGCCTCTTCGAGCGGCTCATGAACCGCCTGCGCTCGATCGCGGCGGGCGCCGGCGGATTCCGGCCGGTGATCGCCACCGCACTGCGGTGCTGAGAAGCCGTGCATAAATTTCTATGCACTGGCAGGCCAATGGGAGCAATGAGTTGCGAGGCAGGAGGTGATTCAGGTGGATCGAACCAGGAAGGAGGTAGCCAAGGACGTGGTCAACCCAGCGCCTGAGCCGCGCCGATTGCCCTCAGCCGTGCATAATTCAGGTACTACAGTACAGGGGTGGACATTGGACGCGTACGAGAATTGGCCTTGTCGCCGGACGGAAAGCAGATCGCGAGCCTGGACGACAGGGCGATCTACGTCTTCCCGGTGACGGGTGACAGTCCCGAAAGCGCTCCTGTCTACACAGGGGGCGGGGGGGGCATCTTCGCGATCGCCTGGTTCCGGGACGGCAAGTCTCTCTTGGCCTGTGTGAACATTGAATACAAGGCCGGGGAATTGTGGCGAATCCCTGTGCAAGGGGGAGAGCCCGAAAAGTGGCCCCTCCCTTTCGTTCCCATAGGAGTTGACGTTCATCCCGACGGGCGCCGCATCGGTCTCACGGCTTGGAACCGGGTCACTGAAGTCTGGGCGCTGGAGAACTTTCTGCCCAAGGCGGCGAAGTAGGGGAAAACCTCACCGAATCCTCGCATAACTCAGAAGAGAACTGGTTATGCTGAGGGAGTCGATGTCCGCCCATGGATGGTCGCGGCCTGCCAGCCGTCTGCTGGTTTCCTTCCTGGCGGTGACGATTCTGCCGGCGGCGGCCCTGTTTTGGCTGAGTTGGCGGTCGCTGGAGCAGGACCGGCTGCTGGAAGCCG
>VFZS01000569.1 GCA_016871095.1 Acidobacteriota bacterium | reverse complement strand
GACCAGCGCGCACAGGCAGTGGCGACTGCCCCCCCTCATCCTACACCCCTTCTCCGAACCTTGCGGACCGGAGAAGCTGCTGGCCAGCTCACGGGCCAACCTGATGCTCCAGGGCGTCCTGCCCGGAGACGACTCCTCCTACGAGGAGCTGGAGCTGACCCTGCTGACCGGCCGCTTCTGCGAGATCTCGATGCTGTTCTACGTGGGCAAGGACCTGGTCCGCTGGGCCGAGCAATGCATGGAGCTGGTCGAGCGCACCGAGGCGCTCCGGCACCTGGGCATCCGCACCGAGAGCTTCACCCACCTGCTCATCGAGAACACTCCCGCGCCGGTGGACGAGAAGCTGCGCCGCTGGGGCGTCTACGAGTACAAGAGCATCTTCTCGCGCGCGCTGGGCTTGCGGGGCCTCTTCCAGAACCTGCCCCCCTACGAAGCGCTCACCGGCGACTTCATCCGCTACTACCACCGCTTCGCCGACCACCTCTACTCCTGCCGCCAGCAACTGCTGCCCTTCACGCCCGCGCTTTCCTCCGACTTCGACTTCGAGCTGTTCTCCAGCGCCGAGTACACCCGCATGCTCGAGAACCAGTGGGAAAGCTGCTGAGAAAGGCCTTTTTCTTCGCCTGGCAGGACCAGGCCGCGGCGATCCTGACCCTATAGCCTTTGGGGGCATTCTGCCGATAGCTCCCCCGCCAGGTGTGCAACCGTGTTGGGCGCTTCGTGGCGGGTTTGGTACTGGGGAGTCATTCCAACAAGCCCAGTGGTCCGGGGGCGTGAACCTGGCGGTCAACAAGCCAGAAAAGGATGCGGAACATGCAGAACGTGATCAAGCGCCGGTTGCCGGAGCTGATCAAGAAGCACGAGGCGGCCCTGCTGGACAACTGGATGCGCGAACAGCTTGCCTCCATGACCCTGAGGCCGGACCTCATGACCGAGGCCGACCTGCGAGCCGAGTCCAAGGAGTTCCTGAGGACATTTCAGACAGCCGCCCAGAACGAGAACCTGGTCAACATCAGCGCGCCCGCCTGGGACGCGGCGCGCTCGCTGCTGGAGCGGGTCTCCCGGACCCGCGCCGAGAAGGGTTTCAGCCCCTCGGAGACGGCGGCGTTCGTCCTTGTCCCTCAAGCAGCCCCTTATCTCGTTGCTCAGCAAGGAGATTCCCGACGACACACCGAAGCTGGCCGAGGAGATCTGGACAACCACCGTCATTCTGGACAAACTGGGGCTTTTCAGCGCCGAGTGTTACCTCCGGACTCGCGAGCAGATCGTTGCGCAGCAAAGATCCGAGATGCTCGAGCTGTCCACGCCGGTGGTGAAGCTCTGGGATGGGGTCCTGGCGCTTCCCGTCATCGGCACTCTCGATAGCGCCCGCACCCAGGTGATCATGGAAACCCTGCTCACCACGATCGTTGAGACCGGCTCGGGCGTGGCCATCATCGACATCACGGGGGTACCCACGGTGGACACCCTGGTGGCTCAGCACCTGGTCAAGACCGTGGCGGCGGCCAAACTGATGGGCGTCGAGTGCGTCATCAGCGGTATTCGCCCCCAGATCGCCCAAACCATGGTGCATCTCGGGGTGACGCTGGCGGAGGACATCGTCACCAAGGCGAGCCTGGCCGACGCCCTCCGCTACGCCTTCGCCAAACACGGTCTGGAGGTCGTGCGGACCGCCGCCAGGGCGTAGGGGGCTCGCCGTGGAACGGATTCCGATCCTGAAGATGGGCCGGTACCTCCTGGTGACCATCCAGGTGGACATGCACGACCGGCTCGCCCTGACGCTCCAGGACGATCTGGCCGCCCAGGTGGTGAGGCACGGCGCCCGGGGGGCGCTGATCGACATCTCGTCACTGGAGGTGGTGGACTCCTTCATCGGGCGCATGCTGGGCCACATCGCCAGCATCACCAGGATGCTGGATGCCGAAACGGTGGTGGTGGGCATGCGGCCCGCCGTGGCCATAACCATGGTGGAGCTTGGCCTGGCTCTGCCCAAGGTACGCACCGCGCTCAGCGTCGAGGAAGGTATGCGGATCCTGGACGCGCGCACCGGCGGCAAGCTGGCTGGAGGGGCCGATGCAGGTGCTCCGGCGGCAGACTCTGCCCCTTAAGAGCGACCCCGATATCGTCTGGGTCCGGCAGCAGACGCAGGCCTGGGCGGTGGAGCTCGGCTTCAGCCTGGTCCAGCGGACCAAGATGGTGACCGCCGCCAGCGAAATCGCCCGCAACACCGTGGTTCACGGCGGCGGCGGCGATGTCCTCTTCGAGGCCATAGACTCGGGAAACCGCCCGGGGGCTCCGGCTGGTGTTCGAGGACCGCGGCCCCGGCATCGCCGATATCGCGCTGGCCATGAAGGACGGCTACACCACCGTCGGGGGCCTCGGACTCGGGCTGGGCGGCGCCCAACGTTTGGTGAACGAATTCGACATTGCCTCCCGGCCGGGAGAAGGGACCCGGGTGAGCATCACTCGATGGAATTGAGCGATACCAGGCGGATTCGCATCGACGACCCCAGCGGCGCCTCGGAGGCGCGGCAGACGGCCACGGCCATGTGCCGGGGGCTGGGCTTCGACGAAACGCTGGCGGGAAGGGCGGCCATTATCGCCAGCGAGCTGGCCACCAATGTGGCCCGGCACGCGGGAAGAGGGGAGGTCATCATCCGGTCGGTCGCGGACGAGACGCCCTTCCTGGAGATCCTGGCCTTGGATCGGGGCCGCGGCATGGAGGATCTCACCCAGTGCCTCCGCGACGGGTATTCCACGGCCGGCGGCGCCGGAACCGGACTCGGCACGGTGGCCCGGCTCTCGTCGGTGTTCGACATTCACTCCCGGCCCGGTCAGGGCACGGCGGTCTACAACCGCCGCGAGGATCACACCAGGAGGAAGCCGCTGTCGCCCCACCCCTGGATGATCGGCGCCGTCTGCCTGCCAACGGCAGGGGAGCCGGCATGCGGCGATGCCTGGGCGGCGGACCAGTCGGAGCAGCGAGCCGCCGTTCTGGTGGTGGATGGCCTCGGACACGGCCGCCACGCCGCTGAAGCCGCGCAAGCGGCGGTGGCCGTATTCCGGCGGCATCGCGGCTGCGACCCGCCGGCCCTGCTCGAGCTGATCCACGACGGCATCCGCGGCACTCGCGGGGTGGCGGCCGCCATCGCCGAGGTGGACCCGTCACGCCGGAGGGTGCGCTATGCGGGCGTGGGCAACATCGCGGCGCGGATCCTGACCGCCGACTCGGACCGCAGACTGGTCTCCCGCGTCGGCGCGCTGGGGCACGAGGTGCGAGAGATCCAGGAGTTCTCCTATCCCTGGGCGGACGGGGCCGTGCTCATCATGCACTCCGACGGCCTCAAGTCACAGTGGGAGTGGAACGCCTATCCCGGGCTGGCCGGCAGGTACCCCGCTCTGATTGCCGGCGTACTGTGCCGGGACCACGAGCGGGGAACGGACGACCTCACGGTGCTCTCGCTGAAGGGCGCCGGACCGTCAAGGGGATACGGTCCATGAGCATTCCTATTCTGAGAATCGCGATCCGCTTCGAGCAGGACATTGTCCTGGCCCGGCAGCGCGCGCGCACCATCGCCGAGCTGCTGGGGTTCGACGCGGGCGATCAGACCCGCATCAGCACCGCGGTTTCGGAGATCGCCCGCAACGCTTTCCGGTACGCCGGCGGCGGAGAAGTCCTCTTCCAGGCCGAGGGCGAGGCCAGACCCCAGGTCTTTGTGACCCTGGTGAAGGACCGCGGGCCGGGCATCCCCGACGTGGACGCGATCCTCGAGAGCCGGTTCCGTTCCACCACCGGAATGGGCCTGGGCATCACGGGTGCACGCCGCCTCATGGACAGTTTTCACCT
>VFZS01000568.1 GCA_016871095.1 Acidobacteriota bacterium | reverse complement strand
GCCGGACATGAACTTCGAGCCGTCCGGAGACACCGAGAGCACCGTCGAAATGCTGCCCACCTGGCGGCTGCGCAGCACGGTGGCGGAAGCCACGTCGTAGACGAACACCGCGCGGTTGCCGCCCACTATGTTCAGCCCGATGATGCGGCTGCCGTCCCGGGTGGCGACCAACTGGCTGCGATTGGCCAGGAACGGCCGGCCAGCGGGCGGAGGCAGCAGTGGAGACCCCGGCGGCGGCGGCGTCAGCACTACGTTGGAGATGGCCAGTGATGCGGCGGCCCGCGGGTCGTAAACCAGCAGGATGTTGGCCTGGTTGCCCGCTCCGGTGCCGATGGTGGTGATCAGCACCCGCTCGTCCCGGCCTACCGCGACGCCTTCCGGTTTGGCCGGCAGGCTGACGCTCTTGATGGCCGCCATCTTCTCCAGGTCGATGACGTCCAGAGCGGTTCCGTCGTAGCAGGCCACGTAAAGGAACTGCCCGTCGCGGGACATGGCCGCGGATGCCGGCAGACGGCTGGTGCGGATGGGACTGAGCATGCGGCGCTGGGGAATCGAGAAGACCTCGACCTGATTGAGGGCGGAGTTGACCAGGTAGACCCGGCGCCGGGCTTCGTCGAGGACGATGTCGGCGGCGCCACCGACGACAGGCGTCACCGAGCCGATGGTGGCGCCCCAACACGTTGAAAAGACAAAACTTAAGAGCGTCAGTCGGACTACGCGCAACATTGCCGCACCAATCAGTCCTTCAGTATAACCCGTTGTTTCGGCGAAAGTTCCTGTGCCGCTACTGCACCGCCGCCAGCAGCGTGCCGGTCTGCCTCAGCAGGTTGAGGCGCGCCCGCTCCAGCCCCGCCGCCGTTCCGTAGAATGCCATCCACTTTTCGGCCTCCGCTGCGCGGGCCTCCTCGAGCTGGCGCAGGCCCAAGCGTCCCTCCTCATGTTGCGCCAGCAGCAGCGAGACCTGTTCCCGGGCTACGTCCAGGTCCAGCCGAGCCAGCTCCCGGGCGGACTCGGCCTGCCGCACCTCCCGCTGGAGCCGGGCCGTCTCCCCCGTGATGTGCCGCCGCGCGGACTGAATGCGCAAGCGGAGTTGCGCCGCTTCCGACTCGGCCCGGCTGATGGCCGCCTTCACCCCCGGGCCGGTCCACAGCGGGACCTGGATGGCCACACCCAGTTGCCCGTTGTGACGCTGGAATTTGCGGAAGAAATCCTCGTAGTTGTTGAAGCGGCCCAGCACGGCGTACTGAGCCACCAGGTCGAACTTGGGCAGCCGCGCGGCGCGCTCAGCGCGGATGTCAAAGCCCTTGGCCACCAACTGTGACTCCAGCCGCCGGATCTCCTGGCTATTGGCCAGAGCGGCCCGGACGGCTTCCTCTTCGGACGCCGGCGTCGCGGGGGACCTGCGCTCCTCGCCCGCCGCTGCGACCCGGTCACCCGGCTCCAGGCCCAGTACCTCCGCCAGGGCGCCCTCGAAGCAGGCGCGTTCGGCTTCCAGAGCTTGATGCCGGTGGCGCGCCCGTGCCAGTTCCAGTGCGGCGCGCCGTGTCTCGATGGGCAGTTCCCTGCCCTCCGCCACGCGTGCCTCGACCGAGGCGGCCACTCGCTCCAGCCCGGTGACACGCTGCGCCGCCACCTGCGCCACGCGGGCGGACCGCTCCGCCTCCAGGTACAGCTCCGCGGTCCTGAAGGCCACCTCTTCCTGTTTGGCGGCGATGCCCAGAGATGCGCTCCGCCGGTTCTCCCTGGCTGCCGCGATGCGATGGCTCTGCGAGCGGTTGAATACGTCGGCCATGGCCCCGGCCTGCACGATCGAGGGTGTAGCCCCCTCGATGCTCATGGGAAAACCGCTCGAGTACGCCAGCCCGCTGCCGGCATATAGCTTGGGCCAGAAACGGTCCTGCGCCAGCCGCACGGCCTGCTCGGCCTTGGTCTCCTCCAGCCGCGCCAGGGCCACCTCGGGGTTCTGCTTCAGCGCCAGCTCGACGGCCTGGCGCAGCGTCATCCGGTGCACCTCGCCGCCCAGCCAGCCGACGGCCAGCAGGGTCAATCCCGCCAGTCTCCGCATACCGCTCCTCCTGAAAACCCGGGGACAGCCCGCGTGTTTCCCGGCTTCCCCGCTATTCGTAACGCAACGCCTCGGTGGGGTTCAGCCGCGCCGCGCGGCTGGCCGGCAGCAGGCCGAAGACCAGTCCCACCAGGAAGGACACCGCAAAGGCCACCACGATCGAAAGGCGGGAAATGGGGATGTCCACACCCGCCAGGTAACGCGCGCTCAGCGGAATCCCCACGCCGAGCAGGATTCCCAGCACGCCGCCCGAGAGGCTGATCAGCACCGCCTCCAGCAGGAACTGTTGAAGCACGTCCCGCCGCGCCGCGCCCACCGCCATCCGCACTCCTATCTCGCGCGTGCGTTCGGTCACCGTCACCAGCATGATGTTCATGATGCCGATGCCGGAGATCACCAGCGCGATGGCCGACACCAGCACCAGCACCAGCGTCAGCACCAGGGCGATCTGGCGGGCCGCCTCGAGGATGGCGGTCAGGTTCTCGACCCGGTAACGCGCCCCCGCGCGGTGCCGGCTTTCCAGCAACTGCCGCAGCTCGGCGGTCACCGCTTCGACCTGCGCCGCCTCGCGCACCTGAATGTACATGGGGTCGATGCGCTCCACCGGAGTGAAGTAGCGGATCACGGTGATGGGAATCAGCGCCGTCTCCGGGGCCAGCTCCGAGAGGCCGTAGCTCTGCACCTTCTCCTTGAAGGTCCCGATCACGGTGAAGCGCAGATCGTGTATCTTGAGCACCTGCCCGAGCGCCGCCTGCTGGTTGCCGTAGAGCCGCCGCGCCAGGGTCTCGGTAAGCAGCGCGACCTTCTGCCGCAAGGCCACGTCGCTCGGATCCAGGAACCGCCCCGCCAGCAGCACCAGGTTGCGCACCGCGGGGTAGTGCTCGTCGGAGCCGATTACCGCCACGTCCTCCTCGCGCCCCTCGATGCGCAGACGGTCGTAGTTGGTCATCACTCCGGTGGCCGCCAGGACTCGGTCCCCGAGCTGGCGCCGGGCCGCTTCCACGTCGGCCCACTTGATGAAATCGGCCTCCACCTGCGTGGCGGTCTGGCTGCCCGCCTCGTAGTATGCGTAGATCATGTTCGAGCCGAGGCCCTGGATCTGCTCGAGGATGTACTCCCGGCTGGTCAGCGAGATGGTCACCACCAGGATCACCGAGGCGTTGCCGATCACCAGCCCCAGCCCGGTCAGCAGCGTGCGCACGCGGTTGGCCTTGAGCGCCTGGAAGCTGAAACGCAGAGCTTCGGCGAGAAACATAGACCCTTCAGGACGCGGAGGCGCGCTGGAGAGGCTGCTGAAAAAGCCGTTGGGCAAGCTGAAGCATGCCCCACGTGGGCGCGCGAGTCGTCGATTCGCCGTGTAGCATAAGCTTTAGCTTGTGCGCCGCGGACCCACCGGACGGCCTTTTCAGCAGCCTCTCCAGCAGCCGTTCGGCTGCGCGACGCGGGGGATCGTCGGGCGTGAGCCCTGACGCCAGGTAGCGCTTCAGCAGCTCTCTCGCCGTGTCTAGATTGCGCTTCGCGCCGACGTAAGCGCTGGCCTGCTCGAAGAGCACCTTGGGGGAGTCCGGGGCCATCTCACGGGCCTGGCGGAAGGCGGCCTCGCCTTCCTCCCAGCGGCCCCGCTGGGCCAGGAACCTGGCCAGGTCCAGTACACGCCCCACTTGCTGGGGGGCCAGCTCGCGGGCGCGCCTGAGATGATTCTCGACGCTCTGGAAGTCCTCGCGCTTCTCGGCCAGCCGCGCCTGCGCGTAGTGATACTCGGCCGGGTCCAGTTCCCGAATGC
>VFZS01000567.1 GCA_016871095.1 Acidobacteriota bacterium | reverse complement strand
CCATTCCCGGCCGTTCAGGCAGATCTGCACCGGGAAGGGAAACCAGGTTTGAATGCGAGCGTTCATGAAGCCGAACACCGGGTGCATCCAGTAGTGGTACAGGAACAGGCACTTGCGGTAGCGCGGCGCCAACTCCAGCTTGTGGGTCTCGCGGTTGCGGTGAATCTCGAAGCTCCAGCACGGTTCCACACAACTGAGCACGCACACCAGCCCGCCGCGAATCCCGTCCTTGGCCGCGATGCCACGGGCGATCTCCTCCTTGCTCACCTGGCTGGAGGCCAGGTACTTCACGGGCCGCCCCAAGGCTTCCGCCTCCGCCAACGAAGCTTGCTTCAGTTGCCGGCTCACGCGCTCCACGTGCGAGCCGAAGTCCTTCAGCAGGATTTGATTCGCCCAGAGGTAGCGCTTCATCCCCTCGTCGTGGGCGATGGACCGCAACGTCCCTCGAAAGACCAGCCGGTCAAAACCGGACAGCGTCCCCGTGATCTTGCCCTGGTGCTTCGCGATAAACTCGTGCATGGCGTTTCTGCTTCTCCTCGGATGGATGGTTCGAGAAAACCAATATCCTACGAGATCGGAAACGCCATCACTGTTTGGTTGCGGCTATGCCGCGCTGTGGATCATCGGGGTGGACAGTGCCAAGAGCGTGGTGTATAGCCGCTTGAAGATCGAGCAGCCGGGGCCAGGCTATTCCCACTTGCCGCTGGAGCGCACCCAGGAGTGGTTCGAGCAGTTGCTGTCGGAGACCTTGGTAACCACCTTCTCGCGGGGCATGCCGGTGCGGGAGTGGAAGCGCAAGAAGGGCCGGCGAGCGGAAGCGCTCGACGCGCGCTGTTACGCCTACGCCGCCCTGTGTGGACTGGTGTCCATGGGCCTGCGGCTGGACGCCGAAGCCGACCGCATCCAGGCGCTGCGTCCGGGATCGTACCCCGACGGCGGCGTGAAATCGAAGGCGTTGTCCCAGCCGGCAGCGACGCGCCGGGTGCTGCGCAGCCAGTGGCTGGAGACCGGGCGTCGGCCATTCTAAGCAGGTGAGCCCTCACGGGACGGGCGGTTCCACAGGCAGGGTGCCGCTGTTGGGCTTCAGCGATAATCAGATCGCCAGACATGTGGGTGTGGCACAGTCCACGGTCACCGAATGGTGCAAGAAGCTGGAGTCATCTTATCGAATCGATAAGATAGCCACCCGAACGGCCACCCGCCAGGGGAAGTGCTGCCTGCGGCTAGGTGGCAGCCGCTCCCCACCGAGGACCAGAGGGAGCGCGCGGCATTGTTGCCGTCGGCGCGGGGGAGGCGAGGGAAAAGCGATCCTGCCGCCTGCCAGGAGCCCCGTGTTACTACCCAACGCCGCACTGCCACGCAGGCTGACCAGCGCCATCGGACTTTCTCCCACGAACCGCCACTTTCCGCTTGATCTTCCCGCCCGACCGAGTGATGAATGGGTTCGCTATGCAGAACATTGCCAACCACACCACGAAGCACGCGAGGGAGCAGGAAATCCTGGGCTGGCAGATCCAAGACCGGCGCCAGGCCGCCCTCGCCGGACTCGCCGACGGCACCGAGCGCCTGCGTCGGCTGATCGACGAGATGTCCACCGCCACCAGGATGTACCCCAAGACCGAGGATGCTTCCAAGGCCCTCGAATACGCGCAGAACCAGATTACCTGGGGCTTCGCCAACCTGCTGACGGCCGTCCACGATGCCAGGGCCAAGGCGCACGAGGCCGACGCCCTGGCGGCCACGCTCGCCGGACTCGAGCGCGCCGATGCCGCGGCTGCGCCGCCGGACCTGATCACCGCGCTCGAGGATCTTCTGGCGCACCGCGAGTGCCCAGCGAACAGCCCCGAAGCCGAGGCGGCACGCCGCGCCCTGGCCCAGGCGCGCGGGGAGGTGCGGCCGTGAAGAAAGCCGACGTCACCATCGGTTCCACTTACATCGTCAAGGTCAGCGGCAAGCTGACCAAGGTCCGCATCACCCGCCCGTCGCCTTACGGCGGGTGGGACGGCCTCAACCTCGCCACCCACCGGGAGGTCCGCATCCGCAGCGCTGCCCGGCTGCGTTACCCCGCCCGCCAAGACGGGTAGCCCCCGGCGGTCCGCCGCCCCTGTTACCGGGTGGCGGGCGTCGAATGGGGCCGGCCACGGAACGTGGTGCCCCAGGGAGACTGGATCACATGAGAGCCTTTGCGATTATCGAAACCAACGTCGTCGCCTGCCCGACGGCGCAGGAGGCCAAGAAGACCGTCGCGGCCGCTGGCGACAGCGAGCCGCGCCTGGTCATCACCTCGGAGGCCGAACTGGCCGCCAGCCCGCTGGTGGTCGGCCAGCTCGTCGACATCTGGAACGGCTTTGCCGGCGTGGTGCCGTTCGACGACCTCAAGCCGGTCCGCAAGTTCACCGACCGCAAGACCGCCATCGCCCGCATCTGGCGAGCCATCCAGCGCCTGGCGCCCGCCCCCACGGCGGCCAGTGGCGGCGAACCGGGCGCCCAGGGCGCGCCGAAGAAGGCCCGGTCGAGGAAGGCGGCCACCGAGGACCAGCAGGCCGCCCCCGCGCGCGAGGGCAGCAAGAAGGCGCAAGTCCTCGAGCTGCTGCGCCGGCCCGAGGGTGCAACTCTGTCCGAGATAATGTCCCTCACGGCCTGGCAGGCCCACAGCGTACGCGGCTTCCTCAGCGGCAGCCTCGGCAAGAAGATGGGTCTCAAGATCGAGTCTTCCAAGCGGGAGGACGGCGCGCGCGCCTACGCGCTGAAGTAGGAGGCCCCGCATGAAGAACCTGATGCAACCAGTGCAACACCGAACCCCGTACACCCGCCCCGGCGTCGCCTTCCGCATCCACCCCAGCCGGATGGATCGCTTCGCCGGGGCGATGGGAACCGTCCTGAACAAGACCGTCCGCCACAAGTCCGACACCTTCCAGGAACTGCTACGCCGGCGCGACCAAGACGATGCGATCGATTCCGCCTTCCTGTGGCTGTCCGACGCCTTCCCCGGCTTCTACTTTGGCTGCATCGGACCCGATCACGAGGGCTGGCTCCAGTATGGCTGGATTCCGGACGGCCAACCTCAACACGGTTCCGAGTAGCCCCTGACCCCCATGACCGCCAGGCCCTGCGCCTGGCGGTTTCTCTTCCCCCCGCTCAGGCGTGGCCACCTCCGGGGACCGGCCCAAGAGCGCCTCCTGCTCCAACAGTCTCAGCTCCGCCGACCAGTCCGCCAGCGCCAGGCACAGCCCCTCCACATCGGGATTCCCGGCCAGCAGCTCCGCACGTATGGCCTCGACCTCCCGCCGGCAGCGCGCGATCTCATGCTGCAACTGGCCGGCGCTCATCCCGCAGCTCGTCAAAGGTCCGGCCATCCCCTTCCAGGACCGCCTGGCGGCCGGTGTGGTCACGCCAGCGCACAATCACCACGTCGCAATACTTCGGCTCCAACTCGATCAGCCGTGCCTGGCGGCCGGTCTTCTCACAGGCGATCAGCGTGGAACCAGAACCCGCGAAGGGGTCCAGCACCGTGTCCCGGCTCTTGCTGGAGTTGCGGATCGCGCGCTCGATCAGCTCCACCGGTTTCATCACTGGATGGAGGTCGTTGACCTGCGGTTTCTTCACGAACCACACGTCGCCCTGGTCGCGGGCGCCGCACCAGAAGTGGTTCGCGCCTTCCTTCCAGCCGTACAGCATCGGCTCGTATTGCCGCTGGTAATCGGCGCGGCCCATGGTGAAGGTGTTCTTGGCCCAGATGATGAAGGTCGACCAGTGGCCGCCCGCCTCGGTGAACGCGCGGTAGAGCGTGTGCAACTCCGAGGACGACATGCAGATGTAGAGGGCGCCCTGCGTGACCGCCAGCATGTTGGTGCAGGCC
>VFZS01000566.1 GCA_016871095.1 Acidobacteriota bacterium | reverse complement strand
ATTGCCACTTCGATGCGCCCCATGCGAAAGCGCTGCTCGTTCAGTTTCTTCCGCCACTCGGCGATTCCCGAACGTGAGAACATCACCGCTGGCGGCGGCATCACGTTGTTGACGGCGTGTCCGGCCAGCCAGGCGCCCTCCTGCGACACGATCTGCGCGGCGAGCGAGGCGGCCTCCTCGAGCCCGCCCTGCCGGCCCATCGTCACCACGCTCATGCGGGCCGTGCCGCCGTGAATCCGCACCAGTCCGCGCGAGGCCAAGTCCCGCAGCACCGGGTCCTCCGGCGGCATCGGCACTACATAGGCCTTCCGCGCGGCCGAAATCTCGCGAGCGCTGTAGACCCTCGGCTGCACTTCCACCCAATGGCCGGCGTAGATCCGCACCGGCGTGTACACCGCCAGCGCATTCCCGAGACCGTGGAAGTACGTCGCCACCAGCCGGTCATTCAGTTTGTCGCGCTCGATGATGCCCGCCAGCGTCCGCATCTGCTTCCAATCGAGTTGGCGCGGAAAGTCGAGCCCCAGGTTCCAGCCCACTTCCAGCCCCAGGCTGGGAATCGAGAACGGATACACCGTGGCCACGATCAGCAGCAGTCCGACCGCCGCTCTCCTCCAGGGAATCCGTTCCCATACCCGAGCCACAAACAGCCCGCCCAGAACCGACGCCACAATCGTGGACTGTAACTGGAAGCGGATTGGATCCTGATACAGCCACACCGCGGGCGCGACCATCCAGGCGATCAGAAAGGCATGCTGTTTGGGCCGTCTCAGCAACAACACCAGCCCTGGCGCCGCCAGCACGTACACCAGCGGCGCGATCATGAACGCCAGGTGCCCACGCTCACCCCGGTACCATTCCAGATGCCGCAGGAAGTGAACCATAAAGGGCAGCGCCAGCGCCAGCGTGCCGGCGCCCGTGAGGATCAGCCGCCGCCACTGGCGTGTGAACAGCGCCGCTACCAGGACCCCGAACGGCGCCGCGGTGATTCCCCCCAGGTGCACATAGATCGCGGCGGTAGTGAACACCACCGCCAGCGCGGTCCGGCCCGTCATGAAAAAGTGGATGGCCCAGGGCGTGAGTATGAACACCCAACCCGACGGAATCCCGAGGAAGAAGGCCGCCGAGGCGAACACGCTGCCGCTCAACACCGCCGCCGCCACCAGCGCCGCGCGATCACCACTGGCCCGTGGCGCAGGCGGTTTCGCCTGCGGCCCGGCAGGCTGAAGGCCTGTCCCACTGGCATAGCGCGCGAAATACACTGCCGTCCACATCGCCGCGGCCCATTGCAGGAACGCCAGGATGGCCAGCGCCAGCACATATGCGTCGCCGGTGCCGCCCAACAGCCGCCCGAGTATGCCGGTCGCATAGTGCAGCAGCGGGCCTTGCAGATTGGGCCGTCCGCCAGGGCCCCAGTTGATTGAATCCCACCAGCAAGTGCCGTGCTCGGCGTACTGCCGCGCCAGCGCGGCGTGGTAGGCGTGGTCGATGTTGGGGAAGTAGTCCGGGATCATCCCCACGAGCAGCACAGCGTGCAGCCCGAGTATGATCCACGTCACTCTGCGCGCCCAGGGCGAACCTTCGGGGTTCATCCCAGGCAGCGTATCACAGCGCGGCATAGCCGCAACCAAAGCCCTGCTGGCGGTTCCGTGGGGCGAACCTCCAGGTTTGCGAGCTGGTTTTCCAACCAGCTTTGGGCCGCGCCCGGAGCCCGCGGCAGGTAAGCCGGCAAGGATGCCGGCTCGCAAGCGTGGACGCTCGCCCCACCAAAGGCTCCAGAATCTTCGCGGCGCGCAAAGAAACTCAGCGAGTGTAGTATAGAACGGCCTTTAGACCGGTCCCAACTCACGACGGGTCGAACTGCTTGGTCGTGTCTCGGGCACCGTGAAGCACACGGAGGATAGCGATCGCGGACTCCCTCCGACTGTAGTAGATGACATGCTCGCCCACCGGGAAACTGCGCACTCCGGGACGCAACTCATCGCGCCGGCGCCCCGCCAGCGGCATCCGCGCGATCAACAGGAAGCGGTCCGTAATGGCGTCGATGACGCTGTCGGCGGTGGCAAGGCCCGAAGCGCGCGCCACGTAGAGCCAGATCTCGTCGAGGTCCGCCCGCGCCTCGCGCGAGAGGCGGATTCTCCTCATTGGCGCCTCAGCCGGTCGGCTCCTCGAAGCGCACGCCGGCCGCGCGCTTTCACCTGCCGTGCCAGTGATTTCACCGCGCGCTCATCAAGCTCCTCATGCTCCCCCCGTTCCACCTGATCGACCGCCCGCTGGAGGTCTTGGCGCAGCTCGGCGAGTTTTCTCTGGTCCCTCTCGCTAAGCAGGCGCAAAGCCTCCCGCACCACTTCGCTGGCGGTCTGGTACATCCCGCTGCTGACCTTTTGGCTGACGAGCCGCTCCAGCTCCGGGGTAAGAGAGACATTCATGGGCGCAACCTCTCCTTCATTCTAGCCCTATGGAACAGGATTTGTCATTTTTCGCTATTCCCCAGACGGGCGTCGCAGTCACAGCACCGCCTTCAGCCCGGCCTCCAGCTCCGCCAGTTCCTCCTGGTTGTTGTAGAAGTGCGCCGAAACTCGCAGGTGGCCGTGGCGGGCCGAAACCAGGATGCGCCGCGCGCGCAGCTCTTGTGCGATCTCGGAAGCGGACTTCCCCTCGAAGCGCGCCGCCACGATGGAAGAGTTGAAATGGGGCGATTCGTCCGCCGGCAGGCGCGCCCCCAGCCCGCGCAACACCCCCCGCAGCTCGTCGGCCAGTCCCAGCACCCGCTCCTCGATGCGCTCCAGGCCTATCTCGAGGACCATTTCGAGCGACGCTTCCATGGCGCAGAGCACCGGGAAGGTGAGCATGCCTCCCTCGTACTTCTCGGCGTCCCCCGAGAACTCCGGCGTGCCGTGGTGCAGGTGGTCCACGTTGCGCCAGTCGCGGTGGCTGCGCCAGCCGATGACATTGGGCGCCAGGCGCTCGCGCAGCGCCGGGCTGACGTACATGAAGCCCGCGCCATTCGGCGAGAGCAGCCACTTGTAGGCGTGTACCGCGTACATGTCGGGCTGCACGGCCTGCGCATCGAAGGTGAGCGCGCCCAGGCTCTGCGTGCCGTCCACGTACAGCAGAATCCCGCGCTCCCTCAGCCTCGCGGCGATCTCGGCCAGCGGCGGGCGGAAGCCGTTGATGTAGCTGACCTCGCTCACCGCTACCAGGCGAGTGCGCGGCGTGAGGGCGTCCCAAAAACCCTCCCAGGAAGTCTCCACCAGCTCGATGCCGTGCCGCTGGACCAGGGCGGGGCAGTACAGGTTGTTGGGGAACTCGTTCTGAAAGGTGACGATGCGCTCGCCCCTCCGCCAGTCCAGCCCGCCGATCAGCAGCGACAGCGCCGTGGCCGCGTTGGGCACGAAGGCGATGTCCGTGGCCCGGCAATGCATCAGGTGCGCCACCACGCCACGCAGCCGGTCGGCGTCGTCGAACCAGCTCAGGAAGTCGGAGCAGGCCAGTTCATCGCGCCGGGCGAAGTGACGTGCCACGGCCTCGGCGGCGCGCCTCGGCGTCTGGCCGAAGGTGGCCGTGTTCAGGTAGGTCCAGCGGGCCAGGGCGGGGAATTCCGCCCGCAGGGCGGTCCAGTCAACCGCCATGCTCGATCGCGCTCCGGACCTTGGCGGCCGCGTAAGCGGCGGCCTCGGCCAGCGGCACGTCCACGGACTGCTTGCCGCGCCGCTCCAGCACCTCCACCACGCCGCCCGCCAGCTTCTTGCCGACCGTGATGCGGAAGGGCACGCCGATCAGATCGGCGTCCTTGAACTTCACGCCGGGCCGCTCGTCGCGGTCGTCCAGCAGGGGATCCAGCCCCAGCCCGCGGCACTCTTCGTAAAGCTG
>VFZS01000565.1 GCA_016871095.1 Acidobacteriota bacterium | reverse complement strand
AACATGCCGGGATCCCCAAAGCGGACACGAGGCGGTTTGACATCAAGACATCAAGCAGGCTATGCTCTGATGTATGAGGACCACCCTCAGCCTGGATGACGACGTCGCGGCGCTCCTGGCTCGCATTCGCCGCTCACGCCAGGTCCGTTTGAAGGAACTGGTCAACGAAGCCCTGCGCGCGGGCCTGCGCCATGTGAGCACCCCTCCGCGCAGGCGCAAACCCTACCGCACCCGGACGGTCTCCCTGGGCCGCTGCCTGGTTGGAAATCTGGACGATGTCACCGAGGCTCTGGCCGTCGCGGAAGGGGAGTCTTTCAAGTGATCCTGGTGGACGCCAACCTGCTGGTGTACGCTCACGTGACCTCGGTCCCGCAACACCCGGCGGCGCGCGCCTGGCTGGACGGACGGTTGAACGGATCCGCCCCGGTCGGCCTGCCCTGGCCCAGCCTGTTGGCCTTTTTGAGGCTCGTGACCAACCCGCGCATCTTCGAGCGTCCCGCCACCTGGAGCGATGCCTGGCGGCAGGTGGGAGAATGGCTCGATTGTGCTTCCGTCTGGATCCCGCAGCCTGCCGAGCAGCACCGCGAGATCCTGGGATCGTTGTTGAGCGGCCAGGCCGTGAGAGCCAACCTCGTGCCCGATGCCCACCTGGCCGCGCTGGCCATCGAGCACGGCCTCATCCTCTGCTCGACGGACGGCGACTTCGCCCGCTTCCCCGGCCTCAGGTGGCAGAACCCGCTCCAGAGATAACGCAGAGCCGGCTCCAGCCGGCCCTCCTAGTGAGCCGTGATCTCGACCGCCTCCGAGCGCGCGCTCTCGTTGTCCTTCTGGTCCACCGCCGTGACTGCGTACCGGTAGCGGCGGCCCGCTTCAATCTCCCGGTCGCTGGCCGCGGGCACCTCCAGTAGGCCGCCCACCCGCTCGAACGGCCCGCCCTCCACGGAGCGGCAAAGATAGTACCCCTTCAGGTCCGGTTCCCGGTTGCGCTCCCAGTTCAGCGCCACGGATCGCACTCCAGCCACCGCCACCAGTCCTGCGGGCGCCGCCGGGGCGAAGCGATCCTCCGGGGTGATGGAGACGCCCTCCGAGATCTCGCTCTCCGCGACGCTGTCGCCCGTCTTCAGCACGGTCTGCACCGTGTAGCGGTAGCTCTGGCCGTACCGCGCGGTCGCATCCACGTACTCGGCCTTCTCGGCGACGCCCAATTCGGCCTTGTCTCGAAAGATGCGGAAGGCTGCGCCGCGCGGGCCGTCCCAGGCCAGCCGCACGCCCGCGGCCGTGGCTTCGGCCTTCAGGCGCGACGGCTGCTCCAGCGACGCCACCACCCGGAACGCCACCAGGTTCGACCACTCCGACGGACGGCCTTTCCTGCCCCAGGCGCGCACCGCCACGATCACTTCCCAGCCGGCCCATTCCCGCGCCGGGACTTCGACGGTGGCCGGGCCCGGCGCCGTCACCGTGTTGTCCGCCGATCTGGCTCGCTCAGTCCACCCCTCCGCATCCCGGCGCGCGTCCTCCGCTGCGCCAACTCGCATTTCCACTCGCTCCAGCCGCCGGATCAAGACGCCGTCCGTCGTCGCTGCCGGCGCCGTGAACCGCACCACCAGCTTGTCGGAGTGCTGCTTCACGCTGACGTCGGTGATCCGCTGGGGGATGCCCAGCGAGGGCGGCAGCGGCTCGCCCATGTACCCGCAGCCGGCCAGCAGGAGGGCCAGCAAGGGGACAGGCCACACCGTCCCTCCGTGGACGGTGCAGCCTGTCCCCTCGCGGCACGGCGAAATGGGGACAGACAGCCATTTCTCACGATCGGCGCTTTCTTCTGGAGCCCCGGCTTCGAGCAGGCAAGAAATGGTGTCTGTCCCCATTGGACCGCGGTTCAAAGGATATACCGGGTCAGGTCCTGGTCCTTGATGATGCCCGACAACTGGTCCCGCACGTAGGCCGCGTCGATCTTGACCTTCTTCTTCTTCAAGTCCGGCCCTTCAAACGAGATCGTTTCCAGCACCTTCTCCATGATGGTGTGCAGGCGGCGCGCCCCGATGTTCTCGGTGGTCTGATTGACGTGCGCCGCCAGCCGCGCGATCTCCTGGAGGGCGTCTTCACTGAACCACAGCTTGATGCCCTCGGTGTCCAGCAGCGCCGTGTACTGCTTGACCAGCGCGTTCTTGGGCTCCTTGAGGATGCGGATGAAATCCGCCTCGGAGAGCGATTTCAGCTCCACGCGGATGGGGAAACGGCCTTGCAGCTCGGGGATCAGGTCGCTGGGCTTGGAGACGTGGAAGGCGCCCGCGGCCATGAACAGGATGTGGTCGGTGCGCACGAAGCCGTAACGGGTGTTGACCGTGGTGCCCTCCACTATGGGCAGGATGTCGCGCTGCACGCCCTCGCGGCTCACGTCCGGCCCGTGACCGCTCTCCCGGCCCGCGATCTTGTCCATCTCGTCCAGGAAGATGATGCCGCTGCGCTCGACCCGCTCCAGCGCCACCCGTGTCACCTGGTCCATGTCGATGAGCTTCTGCTCCTCCTCTTGCACCAGGTAGTCCAGGGCCTCGGGCACGCTCACCTTGCGCTTGCGGGTACGCTGGCCGAAAATGCTCGGCAGGACGTCTTTGAGGTTGACGTCCATCTCCTCGATGCCCGACTGGGTGGTGATCTCGAAGGTGGGCCCGCGCTCGCGCACGTCGATCTCCACCTGGCGGTCGTCCAGCCGCCCCGCTCGCAGCCGCTCCCGCAGTTTCTCCCGGGTGCGCTCCAGGCTCTCGCTGGCCTCCGGCTGCGGCGGCATCAACAGGTCCAGCAGCCGCTCTTCGGCGCTGCGCTCCGCCCGCTCGCCGATCTCCTCGAGCCGCTCCTGCCGCACCATCTCGAGGGCCGTCTCCACCAGGTCGCGGATCATCGACTCGACGTCCCGGCCCACGTAGCCCACCTCGGTGTACTTGCTGGCTTCCACCTTGATGAAGGGCGAGTTGGCCAGCCGGGCCAGCCGCCGCGCGATCTCGGTCTTGCCTACACCCGTGGGGCCCATCATGAGGATGTTCTTGGGCATGACCTCTTCGGCCATGTCCGCTTCCAGCTTCTGCCGGCGTATGCGGTTGCGCAGCGCGATGGCCACCGCCCGCTTGGCTTCGTCCTGCCCGATGACGTACTTATCCAGCTCGCGCACGATCTCCCGCGGCGTCATTTCGTCCAGGGCGGGGGTGTCGCCGTTGCTCGAGCTGGGCAGATAGATGACCATGGTTACCCGAGTTCTTCGTAGCTGACCTGGGAGTTGGTGTAGATGCAGATCGCCCCGGCGATGGCCATGGCCTCCTCGACGATCTGCCGCGCCCCCAGGCTGGTGTGCCGCAACAGCGCCGTGGCCGCCGCCTTGGCGATGGCGCCCCCGCTGCCGATGGCCGCCACCTCCTCGTCCGGCTCGATCACGTCGCCGCTGCCGCTCAGCAGGAAAGTGTTCTTGAGGTCCGCCACCAGCAGGAAAGCCTCCAGGTGCCGCAGGATCTTGTCCGTGCGCCAGTCCTTGGCCAGCTCCACCACGCTGCGCGCCAGGTTCCCGTTGTGCTGCTCCAGCTTCGACTCGAAGCGGGAGAACAGCGCGAAGGCGTCCGCCGTCGAGCCGGCGAAGCCCGCCAACACCCTGTCGTTGTACAGCCGGCGCAGCTTCCTGGCGGTGGCCTTGAGCACTTCCTGGCCGAAGGTGACCTGGCCGTCCCCGGCCAGCACCACTTTGCCGTCCCGGCGCACGCACAGGACGGTGGTCCCCCGGATTCGCAGTTTCATGGGATAACCAATGCTCTATTCTAGCGCAGCGCCGGCCGGCGGCCGCACGTGCCGCCGCCACATCACCGCGAACAGCAAAAAAGCGGCTGGCCGCCGCTTCCCCAGCAG
>VFZS01000564.1 GCA_016871095.1 Acidobacteriota bacterium | reverse complement strand
GCTCCCGGAAGGGAAGCTACTAGTGTAGTGCGTCGCAAGAAGTGCGTGTTGTGCAGCCGGTGGCGCAGGCCATCGTTTGGTGTGGCCTGCGGGGCGGCAGACGACGAAAAACGATCGTCTGCCCCGCAGCGCAGCAGAGCCGCAACCAAAAGCGTGGGCGCTTCCCCTCCTGTAGGATGTTCGTTTCAGCAAGAAATGAACGCCGCAAAAGGGAGAAGCGCCATGAACGATTTTATCGCACGCTACCAGAACCAGTTGAACGGAGTGCTTTCGGGATTTGACCGCCTCGTGTTTCGTGGCACCCTGCCGCTGAACCACGAGGCCGGCATGAAGGGCTACTTGTGGGCCCATGGTCTGGGGCTGAAGGACTTCGGCGAACACGCCGAGCAGATCAGCCGGCGTGCCAAAGAGGCTTCCCTGGCCACCATCACCGCGGCGGGACGGCCTGTAAAGTACTTGAACTCCGGCAAGGATGACAAGCAGCAGTTGGCACGGTCCATCGCGGCAGCGGACGGTATTTCCGGCGGACCGATTTGCGCCCTGACCGCCGTGGAACTGTGTTCCAGCTATGCGGTGCGCGGCAACCGAACCGAGCGGAAGATCCAGCTCCAGAGGTCCTACCGGAAATGCTTGTTTGTCTACCAGTACTGGATGCATCCAGTGTTTGGGCTCATGAGCGCCCGCCTGCAGACCTGGTTTCCTTTTCAGATCCATCTCTACTTGAACGGCAGAGAATGGCTGGCCCGGCAAATGGAGCAAGCCGGGATGCGCTACCGGCGCCACGACAACTGCTTCACCTGGATCGAAGACTTCAGCCGGGCGCAGCAGTTGATGGCGCAACAACTCCGGGCCCATTGGGTGCGGTTGTTCGACGCCGTGGCGCGGCAGGCTCACCCCTTGCTGGCGGAGATGTGCCAGCGTTACCCCATGCGCTACTACTGGACCTGCAC
The DNA here is from genome assembly GCA_016871095.1 of Acidobacteriota bacterium. Classification (GTDB taxonomy): domain Bacteria; phylum Acidobacteriota; class Terriglobia; order Bryobacterales; family Bryobacteraceae; genus VFZS01. The sequence goes on along the minus strand of VFZS01000564.1, from coordinate 2,940 downwards.
GGACAGCGAGTGGGCCATGGATATCGTGTTCCGGGAGGCCGGACAACTGCGCCGTTTGTACCCGCAGTTGGTGCACCTGGGCATGACCAGTTTCTCCAGCCCGGATGTGCTGCGCTTCATGGGGAAACGGGTCAGCCAGTATGGAGGAGGGATCGGGGGATATGAGGTGCCGGTCAGTTCGGATCTGAAGGTGAGGTCCACTGGCGTGCGCATCAAACACCGCTACGGCGCCAATGCCATCAAGCTCTACGACAAGGCCTACGACGAGAAGGGAGCCGTGCTGCGGCCCGAGATCACTATCAATCGACCGGAGCTGTTCCGCGTGTACCGGCCTCGAAATGATGACCCCAACTCGGAATGCCAGTGGCGTCCCATGCGACGCGGTCTGGCCGACCTATATCGTCGGGCCGAAGTGTCCCAACAAGCGCTGGACCGCTACTGTTGTGCCTTGGCGGCGGTGGATGACACCACCACCCTGGAACAACTGACGGCTGCCATCGAGCGCCGCGTCCGCTGGAACGGCAAACCCTTCCGGGCCTTACATCCCTTCGATCCCGAGGATCACGCTTTGCTGAAGGCCATCAACCGAGGTGAGTTCGCCATCCATGGCCTGCGGAATCGGGATCTTCAGGCCCTCCTCTACGCCTCTCCCCCGAGAGATCGAACCGAACAACGCCGGCGCTCCGGCGCCGTCAGCCGCAAGTTGCGGCTGCTCCGCGCTCACGGCCTCCTCCGCAAACTCCCCCATACCCACCGCTACCGGGTCAGCGAACAGGGCCGGCTCATCCTCAACGTGCTCCTCTCAGCCCATCGCATGACCGCTCAACAGCTTACGGCTGCCGCATGAGAAAATCTTCGCACCGGGACAAGAATGCAAGCACCTGTAGTACTGAGCTAACCACCCGCATCTTCGACACACTACACTAACGCCGCAGGGGATCCTCCACCCAGGGCGGGGTGGCCTGGATCAGACGGCTCAACTCTGGTTCGAGTTGCTCCATGCGGGTCTTCATCCGCCAGACGACGTCGCGATAGCTGAAGTGTCCCTTGACGGTGGTGCGCACGCGGCAGATGTAGTCCAGCTCGGCGAAGTCCATTTTGAAGAGGAAGCGGGAGCGTACTCCAAAGGGGATGAGGTAGTGCGCGCCAGGCTCGGGCAGTTCGGCCTGGATGGCGAGGGTCTCGCGCATGAGCCTCTCATAGCGCTCGGCCAGACCGGCCTGAACCAGCGCCTTGGGGGTATCGAAGCCCAGGCGCGCACAGTAGGCCTGGCGGAACTGCTGGCAGCGGCGATGGCGGTGCAGGTCGCGGTAAGCGCCCACGTCCATGATCAGATCGAAGACGTAGGGCCCGCCGCGGAAGGGCCGGAGCAGCTCGTCCCGCTCGGTGCGGGAGCGCAGCACCAGCTCGAGGACCTCGGCGCGCAGGGCCGCGCTCCAGCCGCGCGCCAGCTCGTATAGTTCGCGGTAAGGCCGGTCGGTGACACTGTAAAGCAGCGTGGCGACGATGTCGCTGGCGGCGTCCTCGGGCCGGATGAGATCCACGCGGTCCGCCTCGAGGCCGGCCGCGGGCGGAAGGTTCTGCTGTGCCCACTGCGCCAGATCCTCACGGGCCTGGGCCAGGTGGTAGTGGGCGTCGGCGAATTGCGACAGGGTGGGCGCCACCGCCTCGCCCTGGAGGTTGTCCCAGAGGCAGTCCGGCTCGGCGGCGCAGGCCGCGGCCATCTCCTCCGCCAAGCCGCGCAACTCAGCGTACTCCGACACCTTCAGGCGCCGGATCTGCTTCTCCAGGGTACGGATGCTGGTAAGCTGGCCGACGTTGGTGGGTACGCCGAAGAACAGCAGGTAGCGCGCCACGTCGAAGGCGCGGGCGTTGATATTGCGCTGGTAGGCCTCGGGCTTGAGGTCCTCGGGGCGGGGAAGCCGCTCGGTTAGGAACTCCGTCATGCGGGTGTGGACTTCCTTATAGGCATCCAGCAACCGCTCGCCAGCGGCCCGGTAGAGCGCCGTGTGGTGCGGCTGGAATTCCTCGGGGGAGAGGAAGCCGCTGCGGGAGAAGTCCTGGTAGCGCGAGGACTTGGCCTGGCCGTCCCAGAGCGGCTCGTCCTCGATCTCGGTGGCGGCCAGCTCGGAGATGCCCTCGAAGCACATCACCACGTGCCCCAGGTCGGCGATCGAGGAGTGGCCGTACTGGAAGTAGAAATGCTCGAGGAACTTGCGGGAATCGTGGGCGCGGACCCACTCCAGCGATTCGTGGATGGAGTCGGGCGAGCGGCTGTAGCGGGCCAGGGCATAGGCGCACTTCTCGGGAGGCAGGGGCGCCAGGGTCACCACGCGCTTGTGTGTGCCATGCGGCATGAAATGGCTATGATAGCTGAAACCATGCGAGTGAGAATCAGGCGGCTGCGGCCGCACGCGCTGCTCCCCCGTTACGCGCACGGCGCGCGGGAGGATGCCGGCATGGACCTGTTCGCGGCCGAGGACGGGACGCTGGAGCCTGGCTCCCCCGCGGCTATCCCGACGGGGCTGGCCATCGAGCTGCCCTCCGGCTTCGAAGCCCAGGTGCGTCCGCGCAGCGGTTTGGCCCTTCAGCACGCCATCACCCTGCCCAACAGCCCCGCCACCATAGACCCCGGCTACCGCGGGGAGATCAAAGTGATTCTCCTGAACCTGGGCCGGCAAACCTACGCGGTGCGGCAGGGTGACCGCATCGCGCAACTGGTCATCGCGCGCTACGAGCCGGTGGACTGGGAGGAGGGAGAACTCTCGGAGAGCCGCCGGGGCGAGGAAGGCTTCGGCAGCTCGGGGCGCTGAGCCGCGCACCGCTCCGCCCCGTGCTATAGTGAATACTGTTGTCGCCCGGTGGGCGGCTAGCTCAGCTGGGAGAGCACGGCGTTCGCAACGCCGGGGTCGTGGGTTCGAATCCCATGCCGTCCACCAA
>VFZS01000563.1 GCA_016871095.1 Acidobacteriota bacterium | reverse complement strand
ATGTTCTGGACGGTCCGCGGGGCCAACGCCATTCTGGCGCTACGCTGCTGCCATCTCAATGGCCGCTTCGAAGACTACTGGGAGGCCCGACGAGCGGCGTGATCTGCACTTCTATGTCGCGCACCCGAGGCACAAGGCGACGCTGGCCACTTCCCTGGCCCCGCCCGAGCCACTCAGGATGAAAACGTGAAAGACACGGCTCCAACGGAGGTGGGCGGATGTACAATGGACGGTGGCCAGGAAGCCATGTTGGAAATCCTGGATAGGTTCGAGGTGTACGGGAGTCCAAAACGGAAATTCCCGCTGAGATGGAAAGGAACCGAAAAGGCCATGAACGTGTGTGCGCGGATCGCTTTGCTTGCGCTGGTAACGCCTCTTCTGTTCGGTCAGACCGCACAGATTACAGGCCGCGTTGCGGACAGCACCGAGGCGGTGGTGCCTGCCGTGAAGATTCGGGTCACCAATGTGAACACGGGCATCGCCCGCGATACGCAGACGAACAGTGAAGGCTACTACTCGGTGCCATTACTGCCACCCGGCGAATACCGCATGCTGGTTCGCGCGGAGGGTTTCAAGCCGAGCACGCGCGACGGCATCACCCTGGCGGTAGCCCAAATCGCGAGAATCGATTTCGTGCTCGAGCTCGGCGCCCTCACCGAGTCCGTCACGGTGGCGGCCGGAGCGCCGCTGGTGGACGCCTCCAGCGCCACCATCGGCAAGGTGGTGGAGAACCGCCGCATCGTCGAACTGCCGCTGAACGGACGAAACGCGCTGGCCCTCGTCCTGCTCACTCCCGGGGTGAAGTCGAATGCCGGTCCCACCAACAGCGGCTTTGGCGATCGCGGAATTACCCTCTCTTCCGTCAGCATCAACGGTTCCCCTAGCGGCATGAACAGCTACCTCCTGGACGGCGGGAATAACAATGACGGCTATCAAGCCGGTCTGAATATCAACCCGTCGGTAGACGCGGTGGAAGAGTTCAAAGTCCAGTCCAACACGATGTCGGCGGAGTACGGTTTCACCGCTGGGGGCGTGGTCAATATCATTAGGGTGTGGCTATTTCAAGTCGACGGCTAACCCCACGTAGAATGAACAAGTTTGGGCCACGGGAGCTTTCATGGGGTGGAGCAAAAGCCGGGGATATCAGGATAACCCCGGTTTTTGGCTCAGGCGGTGCGCTTGGATTGTGCCCGCTTGGCCTGCGCACGCAGCCCCGTGAGGGACAAGCGCTCCAGCCGGTGCAGTAGGGCCTTTAACTTTCGGTACTGCTGGGAGGCGACTCTATACAGGGGGGCCGTCTCCGGGGTGAGCTTCACATTGACGGTTTTCCCCTTCTCCTTGTAGGTCCATTCGAAGTAGGGCCCATGGCGTTTGGCGGGATCGCGACGGCAGGCGCATTGGGCCTTGCCGCACTTCATCAGCCGCTTCAACACCGTGCCTTTGCAGAAGTACTCCAGCCGTTCGAGTTCCCGTTTGAGTTGCTGGAAGCGGTGCCAGTGGCGCTCAAGAGTGGCGGATTGCTGGGATCGTCGAGGTTGAGGCATGAGAGTGTGTTATCCTACGGTAATAATACCGTAAGACAATGGCTTCCGCAACCCAAACCACCGCTCCTCCGCCACCACCCCAGGCGCCGGACTGGCTCTCGGCTCGGGAGCAACCCGCCCTCGCGGCTGCTACCGCCGCCTCGCTGGCCGCCCTCGAGTTCACCCAACTGGAGTCCTGGCTGGCTTCCAGTCATGCCCTGCAACTCCCCCTACATCAGATCGAATCCGAGCAACAGGCCAAGGGCCGCCAAGTCCAGCGCCTGCTCCTCCAGGCTCACCTGCTCCAGCGAGGCAACGGAGACGTGGGACCCGCCCTGCTCGTTCAGCGCCAGCACCGCCAGGTGCGATACTCCCATCGCCGCCCAGGCACCCGTTCTCTCACCACCATCTTTGGATCCGTGCACCTGACCCGCCTGGGCTACTCCGGCCCCGGTTCACCCACCATCTACCCGCTGGACCAAGCGCTGGCTCTCCCGGCCCGCTCGTTCTCCTACGAACTGCAACGGAGGCTGGTCAAAGCCGCCGTCCAGAACCCCTTCCAAGAATCCGTTCAATCCATCGCGGAACTCCTGGGCGTCTCCGTATCCAAGCGCAGTTTGGAGGAGATAGTTCTGGATGCGGCTCAGGATTTCGACACCTTTTACCAGCAACCGTCCGCAGCAACCACCGGTGGCTCGATCCTGGTAGCAGCCATCGACTGCAAGGGTATCCCCATGGTCAAACCCGGCGGGGCGCTGCCGATGGTGCGCCTCAGCAAGGGACAGAAGGCCAACCGGAAGCGAATGGCGACGGTGGCCGCCGTGTTCACCCGCCAGCCTTGGGTACGTACCCCCGAACAGGTCATCGAGAGCTTGTTTCGCAGCCGCCGCAAGACGGCCACCGACCTGCCGGCTCCGCCCCGCCCGGAGAACAAGCGCGTGTGGGCCAGTCTGCTCAAGGGCAAGACCGTGGTCATCGAGGAGGTGGCCGAGGAGATCGAGCGACGCGATCCCGCGGGCGTCAAAACCCGCCTTGCCCTCACCGATGGCGAGCGGGCGCTGCAGACTCTGGTCGACGCGAAGTTGAAGGTCACCTTGATCCTCGACCTGATGCATGTTCTGGAGAAGCTATGGAAGGCCGCCTATGTCTTCCACGCCGAAGGGAGTCTGGAGGCCGAGCTCTGGGTTCTCGACCGCACCTTGCGAATCCTGTTTGGCCAGGTCGGGCAGGTCGTCAAGGGCCTGCGTCAGAGCGTCACCAAGCGTGCCCTCTCTGGAGCCAAGCGCGCCACCCTGCTGGGGGTCGCCGCCTACCTCTATCGCAACCGCGGCCGCATGCGGTATGACGAATACCTGGCCCAGGGCTGGCCGATCGCCAGTGGCTCCGTCGAGGGTGCCTGCAAGAACTTGATCAAGGACCGCATGGAGCGCTCGGGGATGCGCTGGACCGAGCGAATGGCAGAGGCCGTCGTCAAGCTCAGGGCAGTCTACTTAAGCGGGGATTTCGAGCGCTACTGGCTCTTTCACATCGAACAGGACCAGAAGCGTCTCCACCCACCCGACTGGACCGTCGTTCCAAAGTAGCCACACCCAAATGCACTTCATCGGCGGCCCATAGTTCTACCTCGGGGTCGCGGGTCAGGGCCCGAAGTTTTTTTAAAGGCCTTCTGGCGTTGCGGATCGGCATGGGCGATCACGGGACGCGGCTTGCGCAATCGAAAGCCCAGTTGTCGGAACAGGCGCTGGCACTGTCGCACGCCCAGGCTGACCCGGTGGCGCTGCTGCAGGTAGGCCGCCAGCAGCTTGCCGTCCCACAGGTTCCCGCTCAAACCATACTGGCCGGGCGGAAGGCGCAGGGCCGCACTCACGTCATTGAGTTGCACTTGATTCAACCGGCGCGGGCGCCCAGGGCGTTCTCCTTCGCGCAGCCCCGCCAATGCCTGGGCTTCGAAGCGGCGCACCCAGTATTCCACCGTGCGCCGCGAATCCCCCGGCAGGGCGGCCACTTCTGGGCAAGTCAATCCCTCGGCTACCAGCAGCACGCCATGCAGACGGTGGTCGTAACGGGATTCTTCGGAACGCCGGATCTCGTCCTGCAAACCGAGGGCGACCGTGGGGGCATCGGCGATGGTGAGAGGCCTCATGGATCCATGAAACCACCTCTCGCCGTAATGCGCAACTATTTATGACGTTGCGTATAGCTAGGCCAACATACGACTTCTCGGGCTGCTAACAACACCCTTGACATTGCGTTCAATATGCTAGCGAGGTCTTCGACCTCAAACCGACCAGCGTAGCGCCGGGGAATTCCGTAGAATCTCGGTCATGCCGAGTATACCGGAACTGCTGAAGGGACACGTCACGTTGGAGGTGGAGT
>VFZS01000562.1 GCA_016871095.1 Acidobacteriota bacterium | reverse complement strand
CGCTGGTGGTGGTCCCGGTGGTCTACACCTTCCTGGACGACTTCGGGCGCCTGCTGGCCCGCTGGTGGCATCGCGGCGTCCCCGAGCACGCCCTGGTCAGCCACCGCGTGCCCGAGGCGGTGGAGTAGGGCGACCTTCAGATTGCCCTCAGCGCACCTCGATCACTCGATCGCCGGCCTCAAGAGAGGCCTGGATTCGTGGCCACACGGCCTCGAACACCGAGAGCAGGCCGGCTCTGCGGCAGTTCCCCAGCCTCACCCAGATCAGCCGCGCGGTGCTGCCGGGACGCGCCGCCAGATGCAAGAAGCCCTCGTCCTTGCTGATGAGGACCACGTCCTGGTCAGCGGCGTAACGCCAGATCTCCGCATCAGAAGCCTCGGCCAGTCCGAGATCCAGCACGTGGTGGCAATCAAGACCCTGGGCGGAAATCCAACGCGCCAGGGCGGCGGGAAGCTGGTTATCGACCAGGAATCTCACGAGGCCTGCAAGACCGGGTGGTCAGTCTGGTGCGCGGCGTACTCGATGGCGGCAAAGATATCCTCACGCTCCAGAAAAGGGTAATCCGAGAGGATCTCTTCGGTCGAGGCCCCGGCGCTGAGCAACTCAAGGATGTCGGTAACGCGAATGCGGAAGCCGCGGATGCAGGGCCGCCCTCCGCACTTCCCCTGCTCCACCGTGATTCGGCTCAACCGATCCAGTCGCATGGGTATCGGTTACAGTGTACGAGCCTTCCCGACTCCGCGGGCGCCCGCTGGTGGCATCGCGGCGTCCCCGCGCACGCCCAGGTGAACCACCGCGTCCCCGAGGCGGTGGAGTAGCCCTTAAAACCCGTATATCACCAGACTCGGGACCAGGCAGACGTGGTTCGCCAGATCCCGCGGGTCCAGTGCCTCCGAGATCAGCAGCACGCTCTCGATGGCCTTCCCGATACCCAAGTCCTGCGGGATCAGAATCACCCCCGGGCTCTTGCGTCCGCGGACGAACCTACGCAGATGATGGGGCAGTGTGCTGACGTCATGGCTGACCAGCACTCTGCCTTCTTCCGCCGCTGCCTTCAGGACCTCCGCGTCCTCGAGTCCCTCAAGCGGCACCTCCTGTGCCCGCTTGAAGTCGAGTCCCGGATTGCGCCGCATCACACCCGTGACGATGGCCAGGTTCAGATCAGCATCGGCGAGCAAGCGGCGGATCATGGCCGCTCGGCAAACAGTCGCCGCCGAGCTCGCCCGAGTTTCGTCTGGAGCGCTTCATCGGGCGCTTGCCCTCTCCGCTCAAGTTCCTGCCACTTCCGCTTCAGCTCGTCAAGGTATGCTTCCGACTCCTGCGGATGGCTCAAATAGAAGGCGATCGCACCGTAGACCTGGGCCAGCGAGAGGGAGGGGAAGCTCTGCTGGATAGTCTCGGGAGACGCACCGTCACGGAAACAATAAATGATCGAGGCCAGCGACACCCGGCTCCCCGCGACGTAAAGCGCACCCTCTCGTTCTTCGACGTACTCGTGAGCCACGGTGAACCGCCTCTCACCGATTATATCTAGGCCCGATCCGCTCGGTGTGCCGGACTCAGTGATTCTCTGAAGCAATCACACCGTAAACTGCAAGTGAGGAAGACGCCGGGACCGAGTTCCGCGCTCCGATGGCGCGCGCGGTCATCGGCGGGCTGATTACTTCAACGCTGCTGACGCTGGTGGTAGTCCCGGTGGTCTACACCTTCCTGGACGATTTCGGCCGCCTGATCGCCCGCTGGTGGCATCGCGGCTTGCCCGAGCACGCCCTGGTCAACCACCGCGTCCCCGAGGCGGTGGAGTAGCGGATTGCGGGGCGCGGACGATGCGCTCATAGGACAGGCTGGGGACCTTCATCACACCACGAGCTCTCGGACCTCGGCGCTCTCTCCGAAGACCAGGTCATCATCCACAGGTTCTAGATGGAGCTCTATGGCCTCGCGGATGTTGGCCAGGGCTTCTTCCGCCGTCTCTCCTTCGCTGATGCAGCCCGGAAGCGCGGGCACGTAGACCGTGTAGCCGCCCTCATCGCTTGGCTCCAGCACCACCTTCAGGGTCATGTGGCCTCCTGCTCTCGTCCAGGCTCAACCTTACAGCATACGAGGGCTCGGCAGCCCGAGCGGCGTCAAGCCCCGTAAATGCCCGCGTCGGTCACTAGGTAGCGGTAGCACGGCCCCGGTAAGACGGCAGTGTCCCACGGGGGAGGGGGACGCCTCCGTCTGTCCCCGCGGGCAGGGAAGAACAGGCCGGGAGGCTCATTCCACCGCGGTTCGCGACAAACTCGGGGAGGACAAGCCGATTTCGCCATTGACAAACGCCCGCAGCGGCCCTACAGTGGGTCTGTAGAACGCATTCTTCTGAGCGGAACACGGGATGGCGGCCCGCAACTACGTGGAGCTGGTGGAGAAGACCCTGCGGGTGCTGGAGGCGCTCAGCGAGGGGGCGCTGCACCTGAAGGGGATCGCCGCGCGGCTGGGGCTGGTGAAGAGCTCGGTGTTCCGCATCCTATACACGCTCAAGGAACTGGGCTACGTCGAGCAGACCAGCCCCAACGGGGCCTACCGGCTGACGGTCAAGGCGCTGGGGCTGGCGCGCAGCCCGGCGCTGCGGCCAACGCTGCTGAATGTGGTGCGGCCGCACCTGGCTCGGCTGCGGGACGAACTCCAGGAGTCGGTGTGGCTGGCGGAGTTGCGCGGCCACATGGTGCTGCTGGTGGACGTGGCGGAAGCGGCGCACCGGCTGCGGCTCTCGCTGGACCTGGGCGACGCCTGCCCGCTCCACGCCTCGGCTTTGGGCAAGGCGGTAGCCGCCTGGATGCCGCCCGAGCAGCTTCAGGCGGCGCTGGGCAAAGCCAAGCTGCCCGCTTATACTCGGAAGACTGTCACCCGGCGGAGCCAGGTGATGGCGGAACTGGCCCGGGTGCGGCGGCAGGGTTACGCGGTCAACGAAGAGGAGACCATCGATGGGGCCATCGTCCTGGGCGCGCCGCTGTTCGACGCGCGGGAACGGGCCTTCGCGGCCATCAGCGTGGCGGCCCCCACGGCCCGCTGCACGGGCCGCAAGCGGGAGCGCATGATCCAGGCGGTTAAGCGCACGGCGGCGGGGCTGTCCAGCGAGCTGGCCGGGCTGGGCTACCGGGCGGGAGGCTGAATTCGATTGACAGGCCGCCGGGTTGGGTGTAGGTTAGGGGGAGAGGTAGTCTTGTCAGAACCCGTTCTACTAAATAGAACGAAACATGAGGAGCGAGTGCAAACCATGAGCAAGTCTGTCCGAAGCATTGCGATACTTCTGTTGCTGGCCCTTGGTGCGGCGTCACTGTGCGCCCAGGGCGAGCGCGGCACACTCAACGGCACCGTCACCGACCCGACCGGCGCGGTCATTCCGGGCGCCAGCGTCAAGGGGCTGAACGTGGCCACGGGGGTCGAGACGGCGGTGCAAACCACGTCGGCGGGCGTCTTCCGCATGCCCTATCTGCCGCCCGGCACGTACCGGCTGACGGCCTCGGCGGCGGGCTTTAAGACGGCGGTGCGCGATAACGTCATCCTGGCCGTGGCTCAGACGCTGACGGTGGACTTCGCGCTGGAGGTGGGCGCGGTCACCGATCAGGTCACGGTTTCGGCGGAGCCGCCGCTGCTGGAGACGGGCACGGCCGAAATCGGCAGCTACGTCACCAAGAAAGAATTCGACACCTGGCCCATCGCGGTCGGCGACGGGCGCCGGCAGATTCAGCAGTTCATTTTTTCGAGCTTGCCCGGCACCGTGGGCAGCACTTGGCAAGGTTCCATCAACGGGGGGCAGGAGTTCTCGCACGAGATTCTGATCGACGGCATCGCGCTCGGGCGGATGGACATCCAGGGCGGGTCGAACAACGAATTCTCGCCCAGCGCCGAGTCGGTTAG
>VFZS01000561.1 GCA_016871095.1 Acidobacteriota bacterium | reverse complement strand
CGCGCCGCCGCCGGGCTACGACGCCCACCGCGAGCACCACAGAGTGTTCTGGGCCGCCGTGCGCAGCCGCCAGCCGGTGGTCGAGGACGGGACCTTCGGCCTGCGTGCCGCCGGGCCTGCCCTGCTCGCCAACACCTCCTTCTACGAGCAGCGCATCTGCCGCTGGGATCCCCAGAAGATGGTCGCATCCGCTTGAACGCTCGCTGCCCAGAGGGCGCCCACTCGCGGCTCGGTTACCCGCGTCGGCGAACCTGACAGAGCCGCGACCGTCAGGGAGTGGTTTGCCTCCGAAGCCTGCCCCGCCCTTCCCCTCAAGGGCGCCAGTGAGATATGCTTTCTTTGGCCGAAGGCCAAAGGAGATGAACATGCGCGATACCCGTCAGGCCGGCTTGTCCCGGCGAAGACTACTCTCGAGTGCGGCTGGAGTGGCCGCGCTCGGATCGGCGTTCCAGCGGGCGCAGGCCGCGGAGCCAGCTCAGGCCAAGCCCGCCCCGCGCCTCAACCGCAACTCCGCGCCGAGCAAGCTGAGAATCACTGACATGCGCTCGGTGCTCATCGCCTCCAACTATGACTACCCCATCATCCGCATCGACACCAACCAGGGAGTATACGGGTTGGGCGAGGTGCGGGATGCGGGCCGGGAAGGCACCGCGCTGGTGCTGAAGCCGCACCTCATCGGCAGGGACCCGCTCAGCATCGAGCCGATCCTGGACAGCTTGCGGAATTTCGCCAATCACCAGCGCATGGGCGGCGGCTACAGCGCTGTGGACATGGCGCTGCACGACATCGCCGGCAAGGTCTACGGCGTGCCGGCCTGGCGCCTGATCGGATCCAAGTACCGCGACCGGATCCGCATCTACTGCGACACCGACGAAAGCCAGGACCCCAGGGTGTACGCCGAGCGGTTCAACAAGCGCAAGGCGGCGGGCTTCACCTTCTTCAAAATGGACCTGGGCACCCGGCTGGTGGCCAACCGGCCCGGGGCGGTGAACGATCTGGGCGTGGCCACCGAGAAGGGCCTGGAGTACCTGTGCGAGTACATCCAGGCGGTGCGGGACGCCATCGGATGGAACGTGCCGCTGGGAGCGGACCACTTCGGGCGGCTGACCGTGAACGACAGCATCCGCTACGCCCGGGCCTTCGAGAAGTACAACCTGGCCTGGGCCGAGGATATGATCCAGGTGGGCCACCTGGGGCCGGGGGGCGATGCCCCCAAGGACTGGCGCGGCTACAAGGAACTCAAGGAGGCCACTACTACGCCCATCGCCACGGGCGAGAGCCTGTTCGGGCTGGAGGAAGGCTTCAAGGACTTCATCGACAACCGGGCGCTGGACATCATCCACCCCGACCCGCTCACTTCGGGAGCCATCCGTGAGACCAAGCGCATCGCCGACTACGCCTCCATGCACGGCATTCAAACCGCCATTCACTTCGCGGGCTCGCCGGTGGGCTGCATGGCCTGCGTGCACATGGCGGCGACCCTCAAGGATATGCTGTCCATGGAGAACCACGCCGTGGATATCCCGTGGTGGGGAGACTTGGTGACCGGGCCGTCGAAGCCCATCGTCAACCAGGGCTACATCACCGTGCCGGACACGCCCGGGCTGGGCGTGGAGCTGAACGAAGCGGCAGTGAAAGAGCACATCCGTAAGGGAGGCTACTTCGAGCCTACGCCCCAGTACGACGACTACATCCTCGACCGGTTCCGCCGCGGCGGTCCCTATCCGCACCTGGATGAGACCGGCAAGCTGGTGGTGAGAGATTAGGGCAGTGCATGTGGAGGAGCGGGGTCCTGCTGGTATGTCTGTGCGGGGCCATGGCCGAGGCCCCGCCCAAGCGGCCCCGCTTCACCGACATCGCGCCGCGCTCGCAGTTCTCCTACATCTCCAATAACGACTTCACCGGCCGCAAGTACTTCCCCCAGCCCATGTGCGGCGGAGTGGCCGTCTTCGATTTCGACAACGACGGCCGCATGGACATCTTCTTCACCAACGGGGCCAAGCTGCCGGAGTTGAAGCGCACCGGCCCGAGTTTCTACAACTGCCTGCTGCGCAACAAGGGCGATGGGACCTTCGAGGATGTGACCCGCAAAGCCGGAGTCCTGGGCGAGAACCTGGACTTCGGCTACGGCGTCGCCGCGGGCGATTACGACAACGACGGCTTCACCGACCTGTTCATCGCCAACACCGGCAAGAACACCCTCTATCGCAATTACGGCGACGGGACCTTCACCGACGTGATCGACCAGTCCGGGCTGGCCTCCAAGCCGCCCGAGACGCTCAGCGTGCAGGCCGCCTGGTTCGACTACGATAACGACGGGCAGCTCGACCTGGTGCTCTCCAACTACACGCTGTGGACGCCCGAGAAAGACCGGCGCTGTGTGCGCGCCGACGGCGTGGAATTCTACTGCCATCCCAAGACCTACGTCGCCGTTCCGCACCGGCTTTACCACAACCTGGGCAAGGGTAGGTTCGAGGATGTCACCGAGAAGTCGGGTTTTGCCAAGTCGCCCGGCAAGGGTATGGGCATCGGCATCGCCGACTTCAACGGCGACGGCTGGACTGACGTCTTTGTGGCCAACGACACCGAGCCGAACTTCCTGTACCTGAACCGGGGCGACGGGACTTTCCGGGAGATGGGACTGCTGCTCGGCGTGGCCTACAACGACGCCGGCATGACCGTCTCCGCTATGGGCTGCGACGTCAAGGACTACGACAACGACGGCTGGGTGGACGTCTTCTACAACAACCTCATGCGGCAGAGCTGGGCTTTGTTCCGCAACCTGAAGGGCAAGATGTTCCGCTACGTCTCTCCGGAGACCCGGCTGGTGCTGTTGAGCGACACCCGCTCCGGGTGGAGCAACGGCTTCATCGACTACGACAACGACGGGTGGAAGGACCTCTACTCCTCCAACGGCGACATCGACTACCTGGCGTCCAACGCCGCGCAGCACGACACCATGTTCGAGAACGCCGCGGGGAAGCGCTTCGTGGATGTCTCCGCCGAGATGGGCGAAGACTTCCTCCGTGTGGGCTTTCAGCGCGGCTCCGCATTCGGCGACCTCAACAACGACGGGTTCCTCGATGTGGTGGTCACCTCGCTGAACCAGCGGCCCCGCATCCTGATCAACTCGGCGGACAACGGCCGCCACTGGCTGCTGGTGGCCGTGCGCGGGCGGCGCAGCAATCGCGATGGCATCGGGGCCAGGCTCAAGCTCACCACCGGCTCGGGCCGCACATTGTACAATCACGTCACCACCAGCGTGGGGTTCATGTCTTCCAGTGACAAGCGCGTGCATTTCGGATTGGGCGCGGAGGAAAAGATCGCGACGCTCGAAATCCGGTGGCCGGGGGGCGCGGTTCAGGTGCTCGAGAACGTGAAGGCGGACCAGATCCTGCACGTGGAGGAACCGTGACACGGCTGGCGGCCTGCCTCTGGATGATTAGCGCCACGGTCTTGGGTCTGGCGGCGCCGCCTCCCGCGCGGATCACTATTGACTATCCGGAAGAAGGCTCCATCTTCCCGCCCGACATGGAGGCGCCCACCTTTCTGTGGCGGGATGACGCGGAAAGCGCGAAGGCGTGGATGATTGAAATCTCCTTTGCCGGCGCCGCGCCGATCCGGATTCAGTCCGCGGGCGAGCCGCCGCGTGTGGGCGAAATCGACCCGCGGGCGGTTTCCGCCACCAACCAGCCGCCCCAGTTGACGCCGCGGGAATCCGCGGCTCACACCTGGAAGCCGGACACCGGGACTTGGGAAGCGGTCCGGCAGCGTTCGGTGAAGCGTCCCGCGACGGTCACCATCACCGGTTTCGCGGATGAGAATCGGCGCCAGGCGGTCTCGCGCGGCCGGGTGAGCATTCAAACCTCGAAGGATCCGGTGGGCGCGCCCATCTTCTATCGTGACGTGCCGCT
>VFZS01000560.1 GCA_016871095.1 Acidobacteriota bacterium | reverse complement strand
ATCCCGTAGTGTCGGGCCGCATCACGGATTCCTCGGGGGCCGTGGTTCCGGGGGCCCGGGTGCAACTGACCAACCGCGGCACAGCGGTCCGGACAGCTACGGACACGAATGCCGAGGGTTACTTCGTGCTGCCGCCGGTGGCGCCCGGCGTGTATGACGTGACCGCGGCCTCCAGCGGGTTCAAAGAAGCTCGCCTGGACGCGGTGCGGCTGGAGATCGGCCAGGCGCGCACCATCAACTTGCAGCTCGAGCCGGGCGAGGTGCGCGAATCCATAACCGTGACCGACACGGCGCCGCTGCTCACCTCCAGCCGGCCGGATCGCGGCACGGTGGTCGAGAACAAGTTCCTGCTGTCGATCCCGCTGAACGTGCGCAACCCGTACTTGCTGCTGGCCAACGTGCCCGGCGTGACCACCGGCCGGCTGGCTGGCGACAACACGGCCAGCCAGTCCACCACCAACAACTTCCGCATCAACGGCGGACGCGGCTCCACCAGCGAGATTCTGATTGACGGCGCGGCCAACACGGGCACCTACAACAACCAGGTGGCGGCCATGCCGCAACTCGACTCCGTCCAGGAGTTCCGCGTCAACACGTCCGCCTACGCAGCCGAGTTCGGCCGCACCGGGGGCGGGGTGGTGAGTTTTTCCATCAAGTCCGGCGCCAACGACTTGCACGGGACCTTCCACGAATTCCTGCGCAACGCGGTGCTGGATGCGGCGGGCTTCAACTCGAACCGGGCCGGCCTGACGACCAAGCCCAGCTTCAAGCGCAACCAGTTCGGCTTCACCAGCGGGGGGCCGGTCCTGATCCCGAAGCTGTACAACGGCCGCAACCGCACGTTCTGGTTCGTGGCCTACGAAGGACTGCGCCAACGCAGCCTCAACCCCTACACCGGGACCGTGCCCACCGAGCTGGAGCGCCGGGGCGATTTCTCGCGCTCGCGCGACACCAACGGCCAGCCGTTCGTCCTTTACGACCCGCGCACCACGCGGCTGGATCCGGACCGCCCGGCTGGCGTCACACGCTACATCCGCGACCCGTTCCCGGGGAACCTGGTCCCGGCGGGCTCGATTCACCCGATTGCCACGAACGTGGTCAAGTACTACCCGAACCCCACTCAGCCCGGCCTGGGACAGAGCGACATCAACAACTTCTACGTGGCGGCGGCGAACGCGCTGGACGGGGACCGGCTGGATGCGCGCATCGATCACCAGGTCTCGGCCTCGCACAGCGTGTTCGCCCGCTACAACTGGTTCGAGAACCTTAATGCCATGCCGCTGGTGTTCGGCCATTTCGCCTCTCCAGTTGAGACCCCCAACCGCATCCCGGGCATCAACATGGTGGGCAATCACACCTGGTCGGTTGGACCGGGAACCATCTTCCAGCACCATCTCTCGCTGGCCCAGAGCGAAACCAATCGCACGCCGCTCAGCATGGGCTTTGATCAGTCCCAGTTGGGAATCCCGCGGAACCTGATTGACGGCCAGCGCGTGAAGTACTTTCCCCGGTTCAGCATCGGCGGGCTGACGCAGATCGGCGTGACGGGCACCGGCTACAACGCGGTGAAATCGCGCACGTGGCATTACCAGGCCTCGCTCACGCTGCTGCGCGGCCGCCACACTTACAAGACCGGCTTCGACTGGCGCCGCTTCCCGGTTTCCATCGACCAGTCCTCGCCGCTGGCCCTCAGCTCGGCGGGTGGTTTTACCGCCGGTCCGAACCCGCAAGCCGCAGCGGCGCGCACGGGCCGGGGCCTGGCCGACCTGATGCTGGGCATTTCGACGGTCAGTTACACGCTGCGGCCGCTGGAGTTGCACCGCCACCCGTACTACGCCTGGTACTTCCAGGATGAGTGGAAGCTGCGGCCCAGCCTGACGCTGACGCTGGGCCTGCGCTACAGCCTGGAACTGCCGCGCACGGAAGACAACAACCAGTACGTCTTCCTGGATCTGGATTCGCCCTCGCCGCTGGAGGGCAAGGCGCCCGGACTCAGCGGGCTGCGGGGAGGCGTGGGCTTCGTCGGCATCCAGGGCCGCGGCCGCCGCACGCAGGTTTCGGACCGGACCAACTGGGACCCGCGCGTCGGACTAGCCTGGGAGATCAACCGGGAGACGGTCGTGCGGACGGGCTTCGGCGTGTTCACGTCCTCGGTGGTTCCCAATACGGACACATCGCTCGGGTTCTCCCGCACCACTACCTCTCTGGTGGCCCAGCCCGACGGCGTGACGCCCTTGTTAAACCTGTCCAACCCGCTGCCCGGGGGCTTTCAGCCGGCCACGGGAAACTCGCTGGGGCTGATGACGAATGTCGGGTTGAGCATCAGCGGCCCGGTCCGGCAACAGCGACTGCCCTACCAGATGCAGTGGTCGTTCGACTTGCAGCGGCAGTTGCCCTGGAAGACCGTGATCGAAGCGGGTTACGCGGGAACGGCGGGCGTGGCCTTGCCGAGCGGCGTGCAGTACAACCAGCTCCCCGACCAGTACCTCGCGCTGGGCACGCAGTTGAACCAGACGGTGGCAAACCCCTTCTCCGGCGTCATCACCGACGCGACCTCCACGCTCAGCCGCGCCACCGTCCAGCGCGGCCAGCTCCTGCGGCCCTATCCGCAGTTCACCGGCACGTCGGCCAGCCAAGCGCCGGTGGGCCACTCGACCTATCACGCCTTGCAGACCCGCCTGGAACGGCGCTTCGAGGACGGCATCGCCATTCTGCTGGCCTGGACCCATGCGAAGCTGATCGACAACGTGGGCGACTTCGGCGGCTTCCTCGGCCCTGCCGGCTTCACCAACAACAACTGCTTCCCCTGCGACCGCTCCCTGAGCTTCTATGACATCCCGGACGTGGTGCGCCTGAGCCTGCGCTACGAGCTGCCCTTCGGCGTCGGCAAGCGGCGCCTGAACCGCGGGGTCCTGGCGCGCATCGCGGGCGGCTGGTCCACGGCCGTGTACTTCACCTGGGACAACGGCACCCCGGTGCAGGTCACCGGCCCGAACGACTCGAACTCCTTCGGCGGGAGCCAGCGTCCGGACGCCACCGGAGAGAAGGCGCGCCTGGACAGCCGCAAGCTGGAGGACGGCGCGCTGTGGTTCAACCCGGCCGCCTTCCGGCGCGCCCCGCAGTTCACCTTCGGCACGGCCAGCCGCAACCTGCCGGACGTGCGCGTGCCGGGCAACCAGAATTTCGACATCCTCATCGAGAAGCGCATCAGTTTCACCGAGCGCCTGGCGCTGGACTTCCGCACCGAGCTGTTCAACGCCTTCAACAACGTGGTCTTCAGCGGGCCGCAAACCGGCGTCACCTCGGCCGACTTCGGGCGCATTCGCCTGCTCCAGGCGAACACGCCGCGCCAGATTCAGTTCGGCCTCCGCTTCAGCTACTGAGACGTCCAGGCCGGCTGCTAATCTGGAGACAGCGATGGCCGCGACGAACGAGTGGATACCCCTGCGCTGGCCGGCCGACTGGCCAGCCTCCGCGCTGGAGTTGATTAAAGGCACGCCGATTAACTGCCTGGTGCTTGGACGCCAGGAGGGACTGGCGGCTCTGGTGCAGGCCGCGCGCGGCCGGGGCCTGGCTTTGGCCGGGCTGGAGGGCGAAGCTCCGGAGGGGGTGACCCTCATCCCCTGCGCGGAGAAGTCCAAGCTGAACTGGGCCGCGCCGGGAGCGCTGCTGACGGTCAAGGGCGCCGTCTGGCCGTGTATGCCACCGGGCACTAGTGCCGGCGGCGGGCCGACCGGCATTCCCTGGGTGGACTCCAACGGCTGGTTCATCCAACTGGGCCAGGCGCGCGCTCCGAACAAGACGCTATGGATGGCGGTCGAGCCTCCGGCGGACTCGGCTTTGCTGCGCGCGACTTCGTACGAGCTGGCGGTCGCCGACGCCGAGGCGTACGGCGCCCGGTGGGTGGTGTCGCTCGATGAAC
>VFZS01000559.1 GCA_016871095.1 Acidobacteriota bacterium | reverse complement strand
CGGCGAAGGGCGCAGCAACAAGGAAATCGCCAATCTGCTGGGCTTGAGCCTGCACACCGTGGAGACTCATCGCACGCGCATAATGGAGAAGATGGACCTGCATAGTACTGCGGAACTGGTACTGAGTGCCGTCCGCCGCGGCCTGGTCCGCTGAACCAGGCCCCGGCTGCCCGTTCCGCCTAAAAATACAGCATCCCCAGTATGGCCCTCGGGCGCGCGGCAGCATAGAATTGTCTTGCGGGTTGGGAGATCGGCGCATTGAGCCGCCGACAACCCATGGGTGAGAAGGGTGAGTGCGCCGCCAATAGCACTGGAGCGTGTACGCGGATGGTCTGAGCGGTTGACGGGCCGCAAGCTAGTGTGGGGGTTCATCTTGCTCGCCGGCTTGGCGGCGGCGCCATACCTGACGGTCCTCGAGCAGCCGTTCATCTCCGACGACTACTTGCAGATCACCCTGGGCCGCCAGTACGGCGCGACCGAGGGTTGGAGCGCCCTGGCTGCCGATCCGCTCTACCGGGCCCGTTCCACCTCACTGGTGCTGACCTACTGGACGGAGCGGCTGTTCGGCTTCTCTCCTCTGCCCTTCTACCTCTCCGCGTTGGTCCTTCATGTTCTGAACACGTTGCTGGTGTTCCTCCTTACCGCGAGACTCGGGATGGGCCGGCGCATGGCGCTGTGCGCCGCCGCCTTTTTCGCCATCTACGAGGGCCACCAGGAGGCGGTGATGTGGTACGCCGCGCTGCCGGAGCTGCTGGTCTTCACCTTCGCGCTGGTGACACTGCTGTTGTGGTCGCGCTGGCTGGCCGCGGAGAGGCGCCGCCTGCCGCTGTACGCCGCCACCTTGCTGGCTTTCGTGCTGGCCCTGCTCTCAAAGGAGCCGGCGGTGGCGGTGGTGCCGCTGCTGGCGGTGTTGAGTTGGAACCAGCGGCTCGCCTGGCCCTGGATCACCCCCTTCGCCCTGCTGGCCGTGGGCTACTTCGGGATCACGTACGCCGGGCGAGAGACCCACCAGCACTTCGGCGACGGCGCTTTCTCACTCCAGGCCCCGGTGCTGCTGACCATACTAAACAGCCTGGGCTCGCTGGTGTGGTTCTGGGGACTGCTCAGCCTGGTGGCGCTGGTGGCGTGGCGGCGGCTCAGGGACAGTCGGGTCGTGCTGCTGGCGCTGGCGTGGATCGTGATTGCCTTCCTGCCCTACAGCTTCCTGACGTACATGCCGCGGGTGCCGAGCCGCCACACCTACCTGGCCAGCGTGGGTCTGGCGTGGATCGTGGCGGCGGCGTTCCTGGCTTTCCGGCGCCGCTTTCAGGCCGCCAGGCCACGGCTGGCGTACGCCCTGGTGGCGGTCTTGGTGCTGCACAACATCGGCTACATCCTGGTCAAGAAGCGAGCCCAGTTCCTCGACCGGGCCGAGCCGACGGAAGCTCTGGTCGAGCTGGCGCGCCAGGCGCAAGGCCCCATCCGCGTGCGCTGCTTTCCTTACAACGCCGGCGCCGCCCATCTCGCCGTGGAGATGCGCCTGGGCAGGACCCCCGAGCTGATCTGGGAGGTCACCGACAGCCGCTTCACGCGTGCCTGCCTGGAGGAGGCGCCGTCTGCTGTTGCGCAAGGCGCAGACGCGGCCGGCGGGCTATAGCGCAACGCCGGTTTCTCCAAGGCCCGTGACGGTCCTCGAGCCCCCAGGGCAAGAGTCCACGCTTGCTGCCAGGCCGGTTTGAAAACCGGCCGCGGGCCTGGGGGCCCGCCCCACTGGGTTGGGTTTCGGCCATGCCGTGCTGTGCTATGTTGAAGTTAGCCGGGAGGGTATCCGATGAGCGACACTCGCCAGCACGCGCACGAGCTGATCGACCGCTTGCCGCAAGCGCAGCTCTCCGCGCTGGTCGGCCTTCTGGAGACCATCCTCGATCCTGTCACCGCCGCCCTCCGCGACGCGCCCCTGGATGACGAAGGAGAGACCGAAGACGAGAAACGCGAGGTCCAGGAAGCCCGCGATTGGCTGGCTCGCAACGGCGGAAGGGGCATTCGCCACGATGAGGCCATGCGGAGGCTTGGTCTCAAGTGAGAGCAGTCGAGTGAACCGGCCCAGCCCTCGCTGATGTGGCCAGCCTGGACAGAACGATCGCCCTTCGAGTGAAGGTGACCGTCGAGCGTTTCGCCGCGAGCGGCGCCGGCGAGGTGGTCCAACTCCGGGGCTACGACCCACCTGAGTTCCGCCTCCGCGTCGGCGACTGGCGCGTCCGCTTTGCCCAGGACGCCGGGACCATCCGCATCCTCCGCGTTCGCCACCGGCGCGAGGCCTACCGCTGAGCGGCGGCGGCCGGAAACAGAGCCGCGCGGCAACTACACGCGCGCCTGCCTCGAGGAGGCTCCGGCTGCCGTCGCCCGGGGCGCGGACCCGGCCAGCGGGCTGTAGCGGCGGTTCCCCGCCCTACCGCACTTTCCTCCCCACCCGCTTGAGGACCGTGCCCAGGGCGGCGAATACACGCTCCTCGACATCCTCAGCGAAGGGGCCGGGCTGGCCGTAGT
Source organism: Acidobacteriota bacterium (assembly GCA_016871095.1). Lineage (GTDB taxonomy): Bacteria > Acidobacteriota > Terriglobia > Bryobacterales > Bryobacteraceae > VFZS01. The sequence goes on along the minus strand of VFZS01000559.1, from coordinate 1,400 downwards.
AGAGCATGCTGTCCACAGCCTCGTAGCCGCCCTCCTTGAGGACCCGCAGCGAGGGTATGTAGCACATCACGTCGTTGGAGAACCCGGCCACCACAATCGGCTCCCGGTCGTGGCCGAAGTCGCGCTTGGCGCGCAGCACGTAGTCCACCACCACCTCGCCGCCCAGCGCCACCAGGGTGAGGTCGCTGCCGAAGCGCACGGCTTGCACGGGATAGGGCGTCCGCCGCACGGGCCGCCCCTCGTCGTATGCTTTAAGCATCATCCGCGCGTTCTTGGCACGGGCCGCATTGGAGTCGTTCAGCCGCTGCTCGAAGGTCTCGCGGGTGTGCGGCGCGAAGTTCAGGTCGATCACCTGAAAGGCCGCGCGAATCTGGCCCCGCACGGGCTTGAGCTGGCCGCCCGCCACGCGGCCCACCTCCGCCGCCAGGGTGTCGCCATACTGCCGGGCGTGCTCGACCTTCCCGCGCGGGTTGGGGTTCTGGTCGGCGGCGCACAACTCCAGGAACATGCCCGTCGCCCCGGGGTGCGCCACCTCGAAGGCCGACTGGGCAAACCCGGCGTAGTCGCCGTTGATCATGTATTGATCGCCGCCCAGCGTGGTGTTGTGGCAGGCGTAGCCGAACAGCACCGCGCGCAGGGTCCCATTCGGGGCGGTCACCTTGAGCACGGGCACCTCGGGATCGCCCGGGCCATCCGGGTTCAAGCCGATCCTGAAGCCGGCGCCGGTGCGCTCACGCCGGTTGATGGCGAAGGTGGCCCGCCCGGCGCCGTACCATAGCTGCGCCGGCTGGAGGTCCCCCAGCGCCGCGCCCACCACTGAGACGAGGGCGTCGGTGAACTTCTGGCTGTACTCGTTGACGCGCCGGGTGTCTTCCGGACTAAGGTCGTACATGTCGCTCAGGTTGGCGCGCAGCACCGGACCCGAGTGCGTGTGCGAGGAGTTCAGCAACAGCCGCGCCCGCTCCAGCCCGTACTGCTTCTGGACCCGCGCCGCCACCAACTCGGACATGGCCCGCGGCAGCCCGATCACATCCGTGGTCACGATCACAACGCGCCCGCCCTTGGCGCTCTCCAGGGCCAGCGCCTTGGCCCACAGATCCGCCAGCACGCCCTCGGAGGGCTTCTTGCGCGCCGCGTAGCCCGACATCCAGATGGGACCCTCCGGGGTGATCTTCACCCGGCCGATCCCGGCTCTAAAATCAGCCGCCAGCAAGGTCTCCAGTACCACCAGCAGGCAAAGAATAGTACGAATCATGGGCGTCCTCCCGCCAGAACTGTAGTATAATCCCCCAACCGACCAAAGGAGAGCCTGGAGGACGCATGAAGAAGAGCCGCGTGCTGTTGTTAATGGGCCTATTACCGGCCCTGATATGGGCGCAAGCGCAAGTTAGCTCGGGCGA
>VFZS01000558.1 GCA_016871095.1 Acidobacteriota bacterium | reverse complement strand
AACGAGAACATCGACTTCTTCTGGCTCGACTACTCCCAATGGCGCCTCATCCGCCACTTCATCCTGGTGCGCGCGGGCCTGGCCGGCGCCGGCGCCGTCCGTACGCTGACCCGCCTGCTGGTGTTCCCATTCACTCTCCTCTACCTGCTGCTGTACGCAGCGGCCGTGCATCTTCGCAGAAAGGCACACCCGTGAAAGCCATTCTCGTCAACTCCTGTGGCGGCCCCGAGAAACTGGAGCTTGCCGAAGTCCCCGTTCCCGCCCCCGGCCCCGGCCAGGCTCTCGTCAGGATCGAGGCCAGCGGCGTCAACTTCATCGACATCTACTTCCGCACCGGCCTCTACAAAGCCGACCCGCCCATCGCCCTGGGCATGGAAGCCGCCGGCATCGTCGAAGCCGTCGGCCCCGGCGTCACCGAGGCCGAACCCGGCGACCGCGTGGCCTACACCATGTGCCGCGGCTCCTACGCCGACTACGCCGTGGTCCCCGCCTGGCAACTGGTCAAGATCCCCGGTTCGCTCGATACCCGCACCGTCGCCGCCGCCATGCTCCAGGGCATGACCGCCCACTACCTGACCCATTCCACCTTCCCCCTCGCACCGGGCCAGGCCGCCCTGGTTCATGCCGCCGCTGGCGGCGTCGGGCTGCTCCTCGTTCAGATGGCTAAGCTGCGCGGCGCCCGCGTCTTCGCCACCGTCTCGACCGAGGCCAAGGCCGCCCTGGCCCGCCAGGCCGGCGCCGACGAGGTCATCCTCTACTCCCGCCAGGACTTCGAGCCGGAGGTCAAGCGCCTCACGGACGGCCGAGGCCTGGATGTGGTGTACGACTCGGTCGGCGTGGCCACCTTCGACCGGAGTCTCAACTGCCTTCGCCCCCGCGGCATGATGGTGTCCTACGGCCAGTCCAGCGGTGCGGTACCCCCCTTCGACCCCCTCATCCTCAACCACAAGGGTTCCCTCTTTCTCACCCGCCCCAGTCTCGGCCACTACTGCGCCAACCGTGAAGAGCTCCTCTGGCGCGCTGGTGACCTCCTGGGCTGGATCGCCGCCGGCCAGCTCCAGGTGCGCATCCACCAGGCCTTCCCGTTGGCCGACGCCGCCCAGGCCCACCGCGACCTCGAAGGCCGCCTCACCTCCGGAAAGCTCCTGCTGATCCCGTGACCACCACCCCATCTCCCACCGAGTGCCAGGATCGGCGTCGGCGCTCGCTCGCCGAGCTTACCGGCCGCAAGCTCGATGCCCTCCTCGTCTTCCACCTCCCCAACGTCCGCTACCTGACCGGCTTCACCGGCTCGAACGCCGTGTTGCTGTTGCACCCGGATCGCGCCATCCTGTTCACCGATCCCCGCTACCGCCTCCAAGCCACCCAGGAGTCCGACTGCGCGCTCCGCGTCGCGAAGGGTCCTCTGCTGGTGGCGGCGGTGAAAGCCAGCCGCCGCTCGAAGATCCGCCGCCTCGGCTTCGAGAGCGCCCGAGTCGACTGGCAAGCTATTGAAAACGTTAAGGAACACCTCTCCCTCGGTGCTTCCCTCGAGCCTGTCTGCGGCCTCGTCGAGGACCTCCGCAGGGTGAAGTCCCCAGCCGAGATCGCTCTGATCCGTCACTCCGTGCTCACCACCTCGGAGGCCTTCCGCCGCGCCATCCGTCATGCCCGCCCGGGCATCCCTGAGCGCGATCTGGCCGCCGAGCTTGAATACCAGATGCGCCTCCTCGGCGCCGACCGGCCCGCTTTCGAGACCCTGGTCACCAGCGGCCCTCGGACCGCCCTCCCCCATGCCCGGTCCTCTTCCTGTCCCTTGTCCGCCAATAGGCTACTATTAGTAGATATGGGCGCCAGCCAGAACGGCTACGCCAGTGACATGACTCGTATGGCCTTTTTCGGCCGGCCAGGCCCCCGGGTGAAGCGCCTCCACCGCGCCGTCCTCGAAGCCCAGCTTGCGGCCCTGGCCGCCGTCCGCCCCGGGGTTTCCGCCGCCGCCGTGGACCGCCGGGCCCGCCGCGTCCTACGGGACCATGGGCTCGACAGGGCCTTTCACCACTCCACCGGCCACGGCCTGGGTCTTGAGATCCACGAGGCGCCTAGGCTGGGCAAGGGCGAGAAGACCCGCTTGGCCGCCGGCATGGTTTGTACGGTCGAGCCGGGCGCCTACCTGGAGGGCCTGGGCGGCGTCCGCATCGAGGATACCGTCCTGGTGACCCAGACCGGCTGCGAGGTGCTGACCCCCACTCCCAAGGAGCTGCTGCTGCTGTGACGGCCGCCGTCTGGCCAGGCCGTCAAGGGTGAGTTGTTGACATGACTGTGGATGAGATCCGAGAACTGATCAAGATTGTCACCGAGACCGGTGTAGCCGAGCTGGAGGTTCAGCGAGGCGAGAACCGCGTGCGCATCCTGCGCGCCCTGGCCGCCAGGGCCCAGGACTACATCATCCCGGCCCACGGGGTACACGATTCCCCCGCGCCGGCCCCGGCTCACAACCCAGCCCCCGCTCCGGCAGCCCCGTCCGCTGGACCGGCGGCGGCCGCCGCTCTGGCCGCCGAAGCCGCCCTCGACCCTTCCGTGGTGGTGGTCCGCTCGCCCATCGTCGGCACCTTCTACGACGCCTCCGCCCCGGGTGCCAACCCCTTCGTCCGCGTCGGCGACACCGTCCACCCTGGCCAGGTCCTCTGCATCATCGAGTCCATGAAGCTCATGAACGAGATCGAGGCCGAGATGGCCGGCGTCGTCGTCGGCAAGCTGGTGGCCAATGCCCAGCCGGTCGAATACGGGGAGGGCCTCTTCACCGTTCGTCCCCTCTGAACCCGGATGGCTCCCTCCCAGTCATGTTTGAAAAAGTACTGATCGCCAACCGCGGCGAGATCGCCCTGCGCGTCATTTGCGCCTGTAAGGACCTCGGCATCCGCACCGTGGCCGTCTACTCGGAAGCCGACCGTCACAGCCTCCACGTCCGCTTCGCTGACGAGGCCGTTTGTATCGGCCCCGCCAAGAGCACCCTCAGCTACCTCGACGTCCCCTCCGTCATCAGCGCCGCCGAAATCACCAATGTTGACGCCATCCATCCCGGCTACGGCTTCCTCAGCGAGAACGCCGACTTCGCCGAGGTCTGCGAGCTCTCCGGCATCCGCTTCATCGGCCCCCCTCACCAGGTCACCCGTCTCATGGGCCTCAAGCAGCGCGCCCGCGCCGCCATGCTGGCGGCCGGCGTGCCCATCCTGCCCGGCTCCGACGGCATTCTGAGAAACCCCGAAGAGGCCATCGCCACTGCCGCGCGCATCGGCTACCCCGTCATTCTCAAGGCCTCCGCCGGAGGCGGTGGCCGCGGCATGCGCATCGTCAACTCCCCCGAGGAGTTGCCTCCCCTGTTCGCGCAGGCTCAGCAGGAGGCCGCTGCCGCTTTCGACTGCCCCGATCTCTACCTCGAGAAGTTCATCCCCGCCCCGCGCCACATCGAGTTTCAGGTGCTGGCCGACCATTTCGGCAACGTCGAGGTCCTGGGCGAGCGTGAGTGCAGCATCCAGCGCCGCCACCAGAAACTGGTCGAGGAGGCCCCTTCGCCCTGCCTCGATCCTGCCGCCCGTGAGCGCACCATGGCCGTACTCCGCGAGGCCATCCGCGGCGTCGGCTACACCAATGCCGGAACCGTCGAGTTCCTGATGGACGAGAACGGCGATCTGTACTTCATCGAGGTCAACGCACGCATCCAGGTCGAGCACCCCGTCACCGAGATGATCACCGGCGTGGACCTGGTCAGGAGCCAGATCCTCATCGCCGCCGGCCATGCCCTGCCCGAGATCCTTCCGGCGCCCATCCAGATTCGTGGCCACGCCCTGGAATGCCGCGTCAACGCCGAGAACCCCCACACCTTCGCCCCCTGCCCCGGCCGCATCACCGCTCTTAACCTTCCCGGGGGCCTTGGCGTCCGCGTTGATAC